>NZ_JBGOOD010000002.1:0-162658 GCF_041439475.1 Vibrio sp. 1S139 | reverse complement strand
ACATTACGTTAGACGGAATTTACGCTGAGCTTAGTGCTTAAGGTTCTGTCTATGATGTCGGTCTAGATTATGCGCCAAGCTCTCAAGAGAATATCTGTAAGAGTGAAAGCGTAACCGATGAAGTATGTGTAATTGAAAACCCAACAGCTGGTCGCTACACGGTGAACATTCTGGGTTACTCAGATTACGCAGGTGCAAATCTGAAAGCATCGTACGGATCAGGCAATGCTAACGTACCGCCAGTTTCTTCTTTCGAACACACGGTCGTAGGCAAAGAAGTAGAGCTGCGCAGCACAAGTTCGGACAGCGATGGTCAGATCGTTTCTTACCAATGGAACCTAGGCGATGGCAACACACAAACAGGTGAAGTGACTCGCTATACCTACGCTGAAGCTGGCGACTACGTGGTTACTCTAACCGTGACAGACGATGCAGGCGTTGCAACATCAACAAGCAAGTCGATTACGATTGAAGGGGACTCAGCGGAAGGCTTCCCATTAAAACTGAAGTTTGGTAACAAAAACCCGAATGGCAAAGCTCGCGTTAAGCTGGCATGGGATTACGACACCAATGACTACTTCGTGATTAAGCGTAATGGCAAGAATGTTGGTGCTACAGACTTTAACTCATACGTCGACAAGTTCCGTCACAACGGCACAGTGGATGTGGAGTACCAAGTATGTACCTCAAGCGATATCTGTTCAGAAACCAAGCACTACCGTTTCATTAAAATACAATAATCGTTAGTAAATTCAGGGCTCCGAAAGGAGCCCTTTTCGCTATTTGGCTAATGAGCTATTTAGCGAATGAAACGTCTACATGAAAAACCTACGCATTACACAAAAATCGAACCCATCAACATAACAATACTCACCATAAAAAGGACGACAAATGGCTATTCAAAAAAGCATGCTAGCTTTAGCTGTGCTCGGGGGATCGTTAACCCTAATCAACAGTACTGCGGCTTACGCATCCCTAGGTATCACACCACCAGCGAACGAAGAGGTTTGGATCACCACCGATGCGGACGCACAACATATTATGACTCAACATGGCGCAACGGTTTACCCAGGCGTGACAGGAAACAAGCATTCCATCGTCGCGAAAATCAACCAGAAAGAGCTCGCAAAACTCTCCAGCCACATGCACGAAGAAACTCACCGTTGTGGTGGCTACATGGTGCACGAAGACAAAGCAAGCGCACTCAAAGCCGCAGCGATGCCACTGACGATGAGCAGCTTCGAAAAGCCGGTGATCAGCCATCAAGACACAGTGAACGACCTACTCGCTCAGGTCGAGCCGAACAACATGGTCACGACCATAGAAAATCTAACCAACTTCACCAACCGTTTTTATACTACTTCTACTGGTGTTGCTGCTTCGGATTGGCTTTTAGAGCGTTGGGAAACAGAAATTAAAGACGTGCCGTATGCCTCTGCACGCCAAATCACACATGCTGAATATCCGCAAAAATCTGTTGAAGTGACACTGCTTGGCGCGAAATATCCTGCAGAGATCGTCGTGGTTGGCGGACACCTTGATTCAACGGTTGGTTCTTGGACAAGCGAAGGCACCATCTCACCAGGAGCCGATGATGATGCGTCAGGCATTGCAACGGTAACAGAGTCGCTTCGCCTGATGATCGCCAGTGGTATTCAGCCAGACAAGACCATTAAATTTTATGGTTATGCAGCCGAAGAAGTGGGATTGAGAGGCTCACAAGATGTCGCCAACGCTTTAAAAGATGAGCAAGCCAACGTTGTATCGGTATTGCAATTAGACATGACCAACTACAACGGTTCAGCGCACGATATCACCTTCATCACGGACTACACCGACAGCAACCTCACCGCCTATTTAAGCGAGCTGATCGACACTTACGCGAGCGACATCAGTTACGGTTTCGATGATTGTGGCTATGCCTGTTCTGACCACGCCTCTTGGCACAATGTTGGCTACCCAGCTGCCATGCCATTCGAAAGCATGTTCAATGATTACAACCCAAGTATTCACACTGAGCACGACACGCTTGAGAACTCCGATCCTACGGCGACACACGCGACCAAGTTCGCCAAACTAGCCATTGCTTACCTTGTCGAAACCAGCCTTGATTCACCCGTTGCAGGCCCTAAAGAGCTGCAAAATGGCGTGCCTGTTAAAGGACTTACTGCAGGATATGGTGAAGAGCAGTTCTTCACATTTACGACTCAAAGTGCAGGTCAGTTAACGGTAACATTAACCGGCCCTCGAAGTGGCGATGCCGACTTATATGTGAAACACAACGGCACCGTATCGAAAGCGAACTACGACTGCCGCCCATACCAGAACAGCAGCAACGAACAGTGTGTATTGAACAAGCCAGCGGGTGAATTCAGCATCATGGTGCGCGGTTACCGTAACTTTAGTGATGTCACCATCGTCGCTAACTTCGTTCCTGATTGGCTTTAAGGTTGGTTAATTGACTAACAATTAAACCTAGCAAACACGGCTAAAACTAAAAATCCGCAAGCCCACGATCATAAATAGATTGGAGCTTGCGGATTTTTTATTGTCTTCGGAGAGCATCTCAACTTAATAACCTTTAGTTATCATCAAGCCGTCTTTTTCATTACCTTGCCACAGATGTACTCACCAATCGGCATTGCAGAGGTCGCAGCCGGTGATGGCGCGTTACATACATGTAAGCTTCTTGGGCTTTCGGCAAACAGGAAATCATGGACCAAGGTGCCATCCTTCAGTACCGCTTGAGCACGAATCCCAGCAGGATAAGGCTTAAAATCATCAACCGTAATACTCGGGCAGTATTTGTTCACTAGCTTTAGATATCCCGGTTTCCACCACGAGTTCTTAAACTCGACCAAACCCGTTTTCAAGTGATTCGCAGTCACTTTCCAAAAACCCACAAAGCTCAGCATCTGCCAAGTGTCCTTGAAGCTAAAGTTAAGCTTGCCATAACCTTCTCGCTTCCAGCCTTGAACTGCATTTGGCCCTACTGTTACGGAGCCATCAATCATGCGTGTTAAATGCACGCCCAAGAAAGGCAGTTCTGGGTCAGGGATCGGATAGATAAGATGATTCACCACTTGGTTGTGCTTAGCGTCTAACTGATAATACTCACCGCGATAAGGCACGATTTGGAAGTCGGTTTCGATGTCTAACATCTTGGTCATTCTATCGGCCATCAAGCCAGAACACGTGATCAAGAATCGACTGTTCAGTTGAAGAGTCTGACCATCTACTTTGCACGTTAACTGCACTTCATCTTCTTGCTCATCGGCCATGATCACTTCCGTACCAAGGCTAAGCTTACCACCCGCCTCAACAAACTCTTGAGCCATCACTTCGGTGACTTTTTTGTAGTCGACGATACTGGTGGTTTTGACATAAATCGCACCCAAACCCGTGATATTTGGCTCGGCAAGTTTGAGCTGAGCTTGATCCAACAAATCAACATCAATATCGTTATCGTGGCAACGCTGATAGAGCGCATTCATTCGCTCCACTTCTTGCTCATTGGTCGCGACCAACAACTTACCGCAGTTTTCGACGGGGATATCGTGTTGGCTACAAAAGGCGATGGTGCGCTCTACGCCGCGTTTACAAAAATCCGCCTTTAAACTGCCCGGAACGTAGTAAACACCAGCATGAATCACCCCGCTATTATGGCCAGTTTGGTGCTGCGCGAAACCACGTTCCTTCTCGACTAAAAGGATACTTTTATCAGGGTGAGCTTGCTGTAATTGCCAAGCCGTCGACACGCCAACAATGCCGCCACCAACGATAATATAGTCGTATATTGAGTTCATAATATTCCTACATTCAATCCTTTTAATTATAGGGAAGACGCGACAGTGTTAGACCCGGTTTGAGGTAACTTTTTTTCCTCACTTTCTGATTCCATTTTCACTTGATTAGCATCGTATTTACGACCGCTGTAGATAAAGATGCCAACAAAAATGGCAACACATACCAAACGGATCACGACTGAAACATCAGGCCATACTAGAGCTATACCTACCGCAACCAACGCTACTCGAGTAATAATATTAACTTCGCTCTCTAGATAACCTTCAATCGCCGCGATAAACGCGTAAGTACCAATAACAGCAAAGCCACCCGTGACTAACACGGAGATCACATCCCAACTTACCAAGTTAGTGTAGGCAATCAACAATGGTACTAAATACAAGCCTTTGGCTATCTTCCATGCCATTAATCCCGTTCTCATCGGGGGTGTTTTAGCAATGGTTGCAGCCGCAAATGCAGTTAAACAAACAGGCGGAGTCACGTTGCTGTCTTGCGATAGCCAGAAAATGATCAAGTGGGCAGAAAGCAGTGCAAGGCTGATCGCTTCTAAGCCAAGGCTCTGTTCAAGCAGAGTTTCCACAAAATCAGCAGGGACTAACGCAATCATCTCTTTGGCTGTTTCAAGTGCCATTGGCGCGTTCAGCAAATCAAGCTTATCTGGCGCAGCCAACATGAAGATAGCTTTCGCCTGTTCCGGTAACTGTCCCGAAACCAACAGGTCGAGCAACTGACTTTCAGCAATCAGTTTATACAAAGCTGGTGCAGACAGAGTACCCAACACGATATAAGCCGCGGTTACTGGTAAGCCCATGCCCAGAATCAAAGACGCCAGTGCAATTAAGGCGATCATCACCAGTAACTCGCCATTCGCCCAGCTGTTGATCATCAAAGAGAAGGTGTTACCAATTCCCGTAGTGCTAATGACATTAACAACTAGACCAATACCCACTAGCAACACAGCCGTGGTCGCCATGTTTTTTGCGCCTTGAGAAAGCGCTTCGATGATCGCCTTTGGACCCATTTTGTGATTTTTAGAGAACCATGAAGCCACCACGACAGACAGAATCGAGATGCCCGCAGCGTAAGTCGGCGTAAAGCCCTTCACCAACAGAGTCACTAACACCGCTAATGGGATCAGGTTGTGCCAACCCGACAGCAATACTTTCAATAGAGGCTCACAGCCAGAAGTCACCTTTTGCACACCACTGCGTTTTGCTTCGATGCGCACGAAGAATGCCACAGACAAAAAGTAGATAAGCGCAGGAACGAAGGAAACCGCAATAATATCGACATAAGGAATTTGCGTGTAAGAGGCCATGATGAACGCGCCCGCACCCATCACAGGTGGCATCAGCTGCCCGCCAGTAGATGCAGCCGCTTCAACACCTGCCGCGAAGCGCGAAGGGAAACCTGCCTTTTGCATCAAGGGAATACTGATCACGCCCGTCGATACTGTGTTTGCTACGCTCGACCCGGAGACTGAGCCCATCAAGCCGGAGCCAATAACGGCAATGAAACCAGGGCCACCAATCACTTTGCCCGCCGCGGCACGGGATACATCAATAATGTAGTCGCCGACACCAGATCGAACTAAAAATGCGCCAAATAAGATGAACATGAACACGAAGGTCCAACTGATTCTTGAGATCGAACCAAACATCCCTTCTGATGAATAAAAGCTTCGATAAAGTAACGTCTCAAGGCTTAAACCCGGAAAATGAAAAATACCGCTGGTCCATTGTCCCCAAAGCACTACATAGCTTAAACACACTAAGATAAGCACTGGAATGAACCAGCCCATAGTGCGTCTAATCAGCTCGATGACGATGGCAATCGCCAAGATAGAGAAAAACCAATCACTGGCGATAAATTTTACGCCTCGGTCATAAAGGGCGTCTTCTGCGAAGGGGATATAGATAAGACAAGCCAGAGCCGCCAAGGCAATTCCGATGTCGACAGCCAGCGCTATCTTGCTATTTTTCAGCGAGATATGAGCGGGATACCAGAGTGCACAAATGATCGCAAAGCCAGCGAAGTGGGTCGCCGAGATCCAAAGCTCAGGCAAGGTAGATAAGGTGTTAAACCAAATGTGTAACAACGAGAGGAGCACTCCCATTGTCGTTATTGCTTTGCCCACCCACGGAAAATCCGTTCGGGTCGGCAGTTCAAATTTTTTCAGTTCCTGCTGCAGCGAATCGCTCATAGAAAACTCCTGCTCTCCGCAGCAAACACGAAGAGAAAATCCATAAAGTGAGGAGGTGCACGAACACATTCTTGAGCGAACGTGCACCAAGCAATTAAGTCACGAAGGGGTTAGTTGATGACAAACAGCTAGTTCGCGACAAATCATTAGCTCACGAACCAATAGTTACCTGACAAAAGATAAGCTAGTTAACGATCAACTCAGAAGGGATCTCGATGCCCATCTCTCGATAATAACGTGCAGCGCCTGGGTGAAGAGGAACAGGCAGACCTGCGATCCCTTTCTCAAGTGCCATTGCTTTGGTTGCTTTATGGATACCTTGTAGGAAAGGTAGGTTTTCATAGATAGCTTTGGTCAGTTGATACACATCTTCTTCAGAAATGTCTTCACGAACCGCTAGGAAGTTAGGTTGGGCAATCGTAGTAATTGGTTTATCGACACCTGGATAAGTGTTTGCTGGGATCTCATACTTGGTCCAAATATTGTAATCACCATTCGCTTGTTTGATTTGTGCATCGGTAAACGACAAGATTTGAATATCTTCACCCAGTGCTGCAAAGGCTTGCGTCACCGCACCAACAGGAACACCAGCAGGCGTGTTCATACCATCAATTGTGCCATTTTGTAATGCGCTCGCACTGCCACCATAACCCATAAAGGCGAGTTTAAATTGTTCTGGGTCCACGGATAAGCCTTGCATGATTTGACGACCTGAGTTTTCAGTCCCAGAGTTCTTCTTACCGATAGAGAATTTCTTACCGTTTAGGTTCTCTAGATCGCTTACCGTACCTGTTTTTGCTAGATCTGAACGCACAATAAAGTGTTCTACGTTTTGCCATAACATGGAAACTGAACGCAGTTGAGTTTGTCTGCCAGATTTCTCATATGGCCCTAAACCCTGCCAAGCCCAAGCACCATACAAACCTTGTAGAATAGCGAACTGAGCTTCGTTCTCGTTCAACAACTTTACGTTCTCACCCGAGCCCGCAGAGCTGATAGCCGCTAAAGAAAAATGCTGCTTAGGCGCAAGCTTAACTTTACTCAATGTCGCTAAGGCCACACCCACTGGATAATAGGTACCACCCGTTGAAGCCGTCGCTAAAATATAGCTGCGATCTTCTTCAGCTGACGCATTACTGATAAGGCCAAGAGAAGCCATTGCTAGCGCTAAAGTTTTAACCAGCTTGTTGTATTTCATTGTTACTCTCCATGTAGGGTTATTCACGTTATATTTTTGTTAACAACAATAGATAGCAAGCGTAATGCCAGTTTTTAACTATTTGTTTTAATTTACTTTTATTTTAAAACCTATTCAAAATAAGCCGTTTTTTGCTTATTCCCCTGTTATTAAGTAAGCCATTTTTGGCTTATCGGCTACCGGAATTAACACCTGTAGATCGGGAAGCAAGTCACACCATGTTGCAGTTGTGTGATCAATGTATGTAAATTGATAAATATGCAATGAGCCATTTATTGCTCATTAAAAATCAACAAGCACTGCGATGAAGCCGCTCTCTAAGGGTCAACATAGTCACTTCGATTTAACCCATAACGCACCATCTTTTGGTTCAATATTCGACGAGGTAAATCCAAATCTTGCATCACGTCATTGATACGCCCTTTATAACGAACTAAGGCATCATGAATCACTTTCCTTTCAAAGCTCTGTACTTGAACCGCCAAAGGGATGCCCGCCGTTGTGGACTCTGTGACAGAATTGGGACGACACGCCAAAATATCCCCAACGGTCAAGCTTTCATCCAATGCAAAACGAATCGCAACATTACGCAGTTCACGCACATTGCCCGGCCACGCATACGAGAGCAGTGCATAGCGATCAGCCTCACTGGCTATACGTGTTTCGGAATTGGCTTCTTGGGTGAAGTGTTCAAACAAAAGTAAGGCATCTTCTTCACGCTCACTGAGTGGAGGCAAATGCAGCTGGGCAACATTCAAACGATAGAATAGATCTTGGCGAAAGTCGGGGTGATTCAGTAGATCGCTTTTCGAGGCAGAGACCACTCGTAGATCAACATGTTGTTGCTGATTCCCCCCCACGCGTTCGACGACATTATCTTGCAAGGTGCGCAGCACTTTTACCTGCATCGACAGCGGCATACTCTCTATTTCATCAAGGAACACTGTACCTTTGTCGGCAAATTCCAGCTTACCAATGCGTCGTTTGGCCGCACCAGTAAACGCTCCGGCTTCGTGTCCAAACAGCTCGCTTTCAAAGAGATTTTCTGGGATTGCGCCACAGTTGAGCGGAACAAACGGATGGGTTTTACGTTGGCTGAATTCATGTAAGCAAGAGGCGACCAGCTCTTTACCACAACCCGTTTCACCATAGATGATCACGTTGGTGTCTATGGAAGCGACTTTCTGGATTTGCTCGCGCAGTTCACACATCACCTTACTGCGACCGATCAGCACCTGCTCAATGCCCTTAAGGTTATCCAGATAGTTCTGACGACTGTTTCTGTCTTGGCCACTTTGATGTTTATCTACCGCTTCCGATACCGTTTGAGACAGACGCTCTGGGTCGAATGGCTTCTCAATGAAGTCATAGGCACCTTGCTGTAAGGCTTTCACCGCCATATCGACATCACCATGCCCAGTAATCAAAATAACAGGCACATCTGGCACAAGACCTTTGAAACGCCCTAGCAGATCAACACCATCAATATCAGGTAAACGAACATCGGTGATAATGGTTTGAAAATCACCCTGCTCTACGGCGTTTAACGCATCTTGTCCTACTTCAAATGCGGTGACATCGAAGCCCGCCAGCTGCAACCATTGGCTGGTTGCTTGACGCACAATCGCGTCATCTTCAATTAAAGCAATACGCTGCATAGTTTGGTTCCGCCACTCTACATCTGATTAATATCGTCCACGGTATGTAAAAAAACCTCAGACGAAAAGGAGCTAGCTCCCACTTTGAATAACACTCCTTTAACAGTTTAATAATGTTTGTTAGCTTCGATTTGTCTCACTCTCCATTCGCTTAAAAAGCAAACATAAAACCTTGTCAAACCACTAGCTCAAAGAGGCAAGCCACTAATTTTAAAGGGATTTGATCAGAAATGATGAATAACAATCGATATTGGTTATTCCTGTGTACCTGTTTATTGATTGGTTTGGTGCAGGTCACCACCAAGAATGGCATCAGCCAGTGGAAGCTTGAACAAGCCCAACGCTATGCCGAACAGCGCTTCCTTGGCTACATTGCCGAAGCAAGGCGAACCCTTAAGCGTTTCTATTATCTGCCCTACCTAGTAACCAATGATGAAACCAGTGTGCGCTTCATTGATGGTGAAGCCCGCCTAGAAAAACGCATTAAGAAGCAGCTGATTCAATTGGATAAAGCCGCCAACACCAAGGGCTGGTATCTGCTTTCTGGCGAAGGGGACTTGTTGGTATCGAGTGTTGAAAGAAGCAAACTGAGCAATAAGAACGCCAGTACAATTGTTTCGAAGATCCACCAACAAGGTGGTGCGATTTCAGTGGTGACAAAAAACAAAGGCGTGACACCCGATTACTTCATAGCGGCACCCGTATATCGAGCCTCTGATGTGGTTGGCATTGTCGCGGTGCAAATCGATTTGTCATTGTTAACCGATCAATGGTTTGCCGATGGTGAGGCGATACTGTTTCAGAACCCTCGCGATCAGTTCTTTCTCTCCAGTGACAACAGGTTGAGTGCCGATTGGTTCAATGACACCTTCAATTCTCAGCCCACAGCGACAAAACGTGAGCTGTATGACCAAACCCATATTCGCGTGTGGCGATTGCTAGATAAAGATTACCTAATTCAGTCCATCAAGTTAGACGATCTGAATTGGCGTTTAACCTACCTAACGCCATTAACCAGCCTCAACCAGACCACGAACTGGATCAGCTGGAGTGTGGCGGTTGGCTGTCTTTTCATTCTGTTACTGTTGGTTATTCTTTACCAAAGACGCCAGAAAAAGCTCAGCAATCTGAGAATCCAAAAGCTTATCGAAGAGTCTGAGAAACGACTGTCTGGGATGATCAATAAAACCCATGTTGGGTTAATACTGATCGATAAACACGGACGCATTCACGATATCAACCTGATGGCGAAGAACTACTTTTCACTATCTGATTCAATGATCAATAACATCAAGGCGTGGCAGTTATTTGAGGCAGGTAACCCGAATTCAACCACCTTGCAACTGCTCAAAAACTTAGAGCAGCATCAAGAGCTGGCCGAGATAACTAGCGTCGAAACCATGGCAAGACGCAGCGATGGCAGCTACTTCCCTGTTTTATTCTCTATTAGCGCCTTTCCTTGGCATGCGACGACTTACTACCTGTGTACCGTAATCGATATCAGCAAACGTAAGAAAGCCGAAATTGCGGTGCAAAACGCCAATAAAACGCTACAACTGCGGGTCGAAGAGCGAACTCAAGATCTAAAAGATGCGCAGCAAGAACTTGTCGAATCTAGCAAACTGGCTGCACTAGGGCGGATGTCGAGTGCGATTACTCATGAACTCAATCAGCCGCTTACTGGCCTAAAAACCCTACTTTCGAGTAACCAGTTGCTGATGGAAAGAGGCGAGACTAAGATGCTGAAAGCGAACATGGATCTGGTGATGAGCCTAATCGACCGAATGGCTAACATGACTAGCCAGCTGAAGTCATTCGCCTTTCAAAGGCTTGAGAAACCTTATCCTGTTTCCCTAACAGACGCACTGCAAGAAACCCTGCGTATTCATCAAACCGAGCTAGACAGCGTCGATATTCGTGTGCGTATCGCTTCCAATATTTCGATGGTAATGGGAGAAGAAGCACGACTTCGCCAAGTGCTTGGTAACCTGCTTAGAAACGCCATCGATGCTACTCAGAATCAAACACCCGCGACCATTGTTATCAGTGCACATACCGATCAACAACGTGTGATCATCAAGGTGCAAGACAATGGCTGCGGTGTATCAGAAGACCAACTCGAAACCATTTTCGAACCGTTTCATACCAACAAAAAAATGGGCGAAGGTTTGGGGCTGGGGTTAGCTATTACAGCCAACAATGTACGGGATATGCAAGGCACCTTGATAGCAAAGAACAACCCAGACCAAGGCATGACATTCACATTAACGCTGAAGAATATAGATAGTGAGTAGTTACTAACAAAAAGCATTAAATCGCACCACATAAAGAAGACAGAACTAAAAAACCGCCCACAGAGGGCGGTTTTGATTCACTTATTAGCGTATGACTTATCAGTTAATCAATTCGCGACTTACTCAGCTAGCTGCTTTAACAGTAACTCAGTCGGGCGAACAATCGCGATGATTGATTCATCATAGATTTTCGCCGAATCAGACAGTATCGCTTGGTAGGCATTCACGTCTGCTTCTCTTACTTTCTCGCCTGCTTGTGCTTTAGCAATCAAGGTTAACGCCAAGTCTGCCACTTCAACGGTTTTCTCTGCAACCACCACAGTCTCTACCGAAGATACGTTGCCAACGAAGACAGTTTTAGCCGCTAGTGCAGCCGATTTTGCTTGCTGATAATGCTCAGCAAGTTGCTCAAGTACTTGTTGATTGCCTGTCGCCATGTCATTGACCAAGTCTTGCATCTCATACACGGCGTAGCTTTCCACAGGCAGCGCATCAACGAAGCGGTTTAAGCGCTCGTATTGGCTGTATAAAGTGCCCTTAGGTTCCGTAGAATTCCACTTCTCCCAGTTGCGAGCGTAGTATTGAGCAGGCTCGGTGTATTTAGCTAGCACGCGCAGGTCGTGAATATCTTGGCCTTTTGCAATGCGCTTCAACAACATGTCAGCATCGGCGTGGTGACGTAACCCAACCGACACTTCCGACCATGTATCCATCGCTTTCATGCGCTTATACATGCTTCGTTCGTCGGTCAGTTCTGCATCCGACCAAAAACGCTCTGCAATTGCATAGCTACGTGGCCATAGGTAGTTTTCAACCGTGAGGCTGTCTTTGTTCTCTAGCCACATGGTGATCTCGCCGCCTAAAATCAGCTCTTTTTCTTTGTCGGTTAACTCTGCAGGGTAGCCACCATTTGGCTCAGGGATCACGCTGCCTTCAACATCACTGCTCGCAATCACTTCACCTGTGGTTGGCCAGCGCACGTTACCAATTAACTGATAGCTGCCTTCCGCAAACCCATTTGGATTTAGGTTCAGGTTGAACTCGGTGTACGACATGAAGTTATCGAAGTGGCCGACAAAGGTTTTGCCCGGCACGTAATCAAGGATGTAGATCTCTTCACGAGACTTGCCGTTGTAATCACTGAATGCGCGGAACGTGCCGTCTTTTGCTTCAATCATGGTCAGTGTTCCCTTACGTGGGCTGCCTTTAGAACGAGGTTTCTGCCATTGGTAAGTCACGAATTTTTCGCCACTGTGCAGCTTATCGTCAACCGTGATGCCGCTTGGCATTGGATCGTTGCGATAATGGTAACTAGTTGGCTGAGGTTGATCTAGGTAGTAACCCGTAGAAAGAATACCTGGGTAGCCCTCTTTCGCTGCACGACCGATACTATCGTGCCCTTGCCAGCTTTGAATCACGATAGAAGTTGGCAGATCTTTATGCCAGATCTCATCCCAACCCGTCATCTTCTTACCGCGCTCTTCGAGCATCTTCTCAACTTTTACATTGAGGTAAGACTGCAGGCCACGCTCACCATCGATATTATTCTCTTCAATGAACTGTTGGTGCTTTTCGCTGTTTTTCCACTGCGCATAGTTCGGCTCATCGCCACCGATGTGGAAATACTCGTCTGGGAACAGCTCGGTCACTTCATCAAATACGTCGCCCAGCATTTCATAGAGCTCTGGATTCAATGGGTCCATTAATGGTTCAAACACGCCCCAACCACGCTCTTGCTCATAGCTTTGACCTTCACCACCCGACATCAGGCGCGGGTAAGCATAAGCAACCGCAGAAGAGTGACCCGGAAGAGACACCTCTGGAATCACACGAATACCAAGATTACGCGCGTATTCCACTAAGTAACGGACTTGGTCTTTGGTGTAGTAGTTACCATCAGCGGTTTCAGACCACAAACGTGGCCATGATTCGGTTTGAATGCGAATACCTTGGTCGTCCCAGAAGTGCCAATGGAAAACGTTCATCTTCGCCGATGCCATCGCATCTAACTGACGAATCAGCACATCGAATTCGATAAAGTGACGAGAGGTATCGTAAGAGACACCACGCCAGCGGAAGCGAGGCTCATCGACAATCGTGACAGCAGGAATGTGGTAGCCAGTCGCTGTGGTTTCAACGAGCTGTAAAAGGGTTTCGATGCCGTGAATTGTGCCGTATGGACTTGGAGAGCTCAGCGTGATTTGTTCGCCCTGAGTCGTAATTTTGTAGGACTCCACAGAATCAATGTTTTGTACTTCAGATTTTGGCGCCGCGTCGATATCAATGATCAGGTTCGCTTGGTCGGCGCTATCAACCTGCCAGTTTAGAATAGGTACACCAGTCTGGCGCTCAAGGCGGTCAATAAAGCGTTTCGCCGTGTATTCAACACGGTCAGAGTTAAAGCCTTTGATGTAAACCTTGAAGTTGCCATCAACCTTAACCTGCCCAGCTTTCAGCTCGACTGTTTGCGGGTACGGCATTAAATTTAGATCGGTACTTGGAGCCATTGCTAACGCCATTGGGGACACTACTGAACCTGAAATCAATAGGGATAATATAGTTTTTTTCATTATTAGTTTTCCTATATAACGGGCGTTCTGTTTTGTTTATCGGAGGCAATTCACAAAACAGAACCATCAACCACTGCTGTTGTTTATCTTTATTTAAAACACTTATCTTTATTCCAAACGCTTCTCGTTAGTTCACAAGAGCGACCGCTTCTCTAACTAACTCCGCGATCTCGTCCCACTGTTCATTCTCGATCATCTTCGGAGATACCATCCAAGTACCGCCACAGCACACCACGCGATCCACGGCTAGGTAGTCATTCACGTTGTGCTTGCCGATACCTCCCGTTGGCATTAAAGACACATCAACGTATGGCGCTAACAGAGATTTCACCATATTGATCCCACCAGACGCTTCTGCTGGGAAGAACTTCAAAAAGTTAAGACCTAGCTCCAACGCTTGCTCTACTTGGCTTGGGTTGTTTACGCCAGGAACGATTGGCATACCGATCTCTTGGCAACGTTTTACTGTGTTGGGATTCAAGCCCGGTGCTACGATGAATTCGCTGCCCGCCTCTTTCGCAAGGTCGATCTGCGCAGGTGTGAGTACTGTACCTGCACCGATACACATCTCTGGGTAGGCATCACGCATCGCACGAATCGAATCCGCTGCCGCTTCGGTACGGAACGTCACTTCTGCTACTGGCAGGCCGTTTTCTACCAACACTTTTGCTAGTGGAATCGCATGTTCCACCTTGTTGATTTGGATAACAGGGATAACTTTGAACTGCTTAAGTGTGTTGATCATTTCTTGAGACATAATAGTTCCGCTTTTTATTTTTTAATCAGTTGGCTCATAGGGATTATTGCGCCAGAGTATTGAATAACGATGGAAGCCAGTTGGTAGCCAAATTCGGCTGCGTCGGTGGCGCTCTCGCCAGTAAGACGCGCAGCTAAATAACCCGCAGCGAATGAATCGCCCGCAGCGCAGGTGTCGACCACGTTAGAAACACGAGTCGCGGATACATAACTCTCAACAACATCGCCTTGTTCAACTTGAACAATCTTGCATGGCTCACAGCCACGTTTGATGACGATCTCTTGGCAGCCTAAGCGAAGGCAGCGTTGTTGAACGCTCTCGCCATTGCCCCAAACCAGCAGGTCGTCGTCTTCGGTAATCAGTGCAATGTCGACCAATGGTAGTAACTTGGCGTACCAATGCTGAGCTTGTTCAGTCGTCCAAAGTTGCGGGCGATAGTTGTTATCAAAAATCAGCTTTCCGCCTTGATTTGAGAACACACCAATGGCTTTCAACAGACGTTCACGTGAGGTGTCATCTAAAATCGCGATACTGATACCGCTGATGTACACCGCGTCGACTTGTTTCTCTGTCAGCGCGATTTCAAGCTTATTCAGGTCGTCAGTTTGAAAGTAAGATTTTACTGCCGCGTCATTGCGCCAATAGTGGAAATGTCGCTCACCCGTTTCGTCCGTTTCTACCATGTACAAACCGGGCAACTTGTTTGGAATACGTTCAACGAAATTGGTTTGAATGCCTTCTAGTTGCCAGCTATCAATCATGTTTTGAGACAGTTCATCGCTACCCAAACCAGTCGCGTAATGAACAGACAGGTTTTGATGTTGGGTTAAGCGAGAAAGGTAAAGCGCGGTATTGAGCGTGTCACCGCCAAATTTTTTGGTTAATGGAGAGCCGCTTATTTCGACCATACATTCGCCGAAGAAAGCAATATTGAAATGAGAAGATGCAGGCATAGCCGATCCTAAAATAGAGAGATATATGTGGGAGAAGGCCCTGCCACTAAGCAGGACCTGAATTAAGCAAACCAGTTGTGGAGACTAGGTTTAGCTTGTTTGATTTGCAGGACGTTGAGGTGCCGCTTCTTCTTCAAGTACGCCAGTCTCAGACATTTCCATCTCCATCAGAGCACGCTCGTCATCAAGAATCGCTTTTGCCATTTCAGGTGTTACTTGGTTAGCCGGAGTCACTAGGCTCACAACCACACCTGCCGTTAGAGCAAACAGACATGATGGGATAACTGGGTTGCCCCAGAAGGCTGTGTAGTCAGCGTTTAACATTACTACGAATGAAGCTACAGAAGCACCCGCTAGTGTTGCAAGCGCACCTTGCCAGTTGTAGCGTTTCCAGAATTTACCCAACATACCGCACACAAACATGCCCGACATAACCGTTGAAATCATCTTAGTGATGTAGCCAATGATGTCGTTTGACGTCAGTGCGAACAGTAGTGCGAAGCCAATCACCACAACCAAAGCTAGACGAGAGTAGTTCAACATTGATTCTTTGTTTGGTACGCGGCCTGTGAACATCACGTACACGTCACGCAGTAGGATAGATACACCGGCAATCGCATCTGAGCTTGCACTCGACATGGTTGCAGATAGACCTGCGATAAGAACAATCATGCCTACGCCAACTGGAAGAACCGTTGCAGCTACGTATGGGAACGAGTAGTTCGGGTTATCCAATGATGGGTCGATTGCGTGCGCAGCCATACCAATGATTGCTGGAATAATAGAGAAGAAAAGGTACAACACACCAGAAGCGACAAATGAGCAACGGATAGTTGAAACATCTTTACCAGAGTAGATACGCTGACGGAATGAAGGTGTTGCAAGTACGCCCACACCGATAACCACAGCCAGAGAAACAGCAGGCAGAATGCCCAGTTTATCGATTGCTAAAAAGCTTGTAGCAGCAGGGTCCATCGCAGCGTAAAGGTTATCCATGCCACCAATGTGATCAACAGACATTACCGCCATTAGGATGAAGCCAGCAAAAAGGATGATTGCTTGAATCGTATCGGTCCATACAACTGCTGTGTAACCACCGATAACAACGTAGATAGTGAAAGCTGCAGCAATAATAATTTTCGCAAGGTTAAGGTCGATGTCTGCAATCCACGCTAGGTACATGCCGCCACCTAGAATGTGCGCACCTAACCAACCGATTGACGCGATAAAGATAAGTAGGCCAACCACGTTTTTTACGATTCGGTTAGCGCCAACGTAATAAGCCAGCTCTTCACTCATGGTCATGAAGTTCAGTTTACGAACCGGAGCAAACCAAAGTGCAAGCAATAGGATGCCCACAGCACCGCCAATTCCGTACAGAGCACCTGCCCAGCCATTTGCGTAGCCGAAGCCAACCGCGCCCATACTTGAACCCGTGCCGACCATAGTCGCAACCGTTGTACCAAGTACTAAGAATAATGGCAGGCCACGGCCGCCTAATAAGAAATCTTCGCCAGATTTTTGATTACGCGAGACAAACCAGCCTAACCAAATTAGAAAACATACGTACACGCCGAAGCCTGTAAGAAAAAGTGTGCTGTTCATTTGACACCTCTCAGTGAAATATTGAGTTCATTCTTGAACTTTATTTATGATTCATTCATTTTTATATTTCATATAATTACTTTATTGATTTTATCTATTTTAATTAAAGTAATTTTTATAAATGTAGGGTGAGAGTATTAAAGGATAATAACAGGGATGACTAACCCCTAATACTCTCTAAGTAGGTAATTGTGATTAGGTTATTACTAAACGCGATCCGCGCGGTAGCAAGTCACATCTACTTCAACCTTCACGTCTACCACTAGGTCACAGACCATGCAGATACGAGCCGGTGGGTTAGCACCGAAGAACTCTTTGAATACCTTATTAAAAGATTGGAAGTAACGAGAATCCGTTAGCACAACCTTTACGTGCATTACGTCTTCTAGGCCGTAGCCCGCTTCAGTCATGATATCGACACAGTTTTGGATCGCTAGGCGAGACTGGTCAACAATGCCACCCTCTACCACTTCACCATCTGTCATCGGTGTCTGGCCAGAAACGTATAGGAAACCACCCGCTTCAGTTGCGCGTGCAAATGGTAAATGTTGTCCGCCTGTACCTGTACCGCCTTCAACACCGTAACGTTTAATAGTCATTTTTTAACTCCACTTCTTTATAGATAATATTGGTTCTGTTCCAATATATTTAAATTAATTCGTCGTTTTCTTATTACTGTATATTTAATAAAATAATTAAATTCTAATTACGGTAAATAAAAACGCCTGAACGATTATTTTTTACTTTTCCTTTTTGGTAAGTTAACTCACCATTTACAAATACACTTTCGATTCCCTCAGCAACTGAAATAGGGTTTTCAAATGTTGCTGTGTCTTTAATATTCTTTGGATCAAATAAAACTAAATCGGCAAATGCGTCTTGGCGAATCTCACCTCTTCCCGCGAGGTTGTAGCGCTTCGCAGACATTCCGGTCATTTTGTGAATCGCTTCTGGCAGCGCAAACAGTTTTTCATCTCGGCAGTAGTGGCCTAAGACTTTCGGGAAAGTGCCCCACAATCTTGGATGTGGATGCGGGTCATTTGGTAAACCATCAGAACCAACCATGGTCAGCTTGTATTTCAATACGCGCTTTACGTCGTTCTCATCCATGCAGTGGTAAACCGCACCGGCTGGTTGAAGCGCTTTTGCTGCGTCCATCAGTGGTAGGTTCATCTCATCAGCAATCTGCTTAAGCGTTTTGCCTGCATGTTCTGGCTTTGCTTTAGACCAAGTAATGAAGATATCGAAATCGTCCGTCACCTGTTTCAAATCTAATGTCGAAGAGCTCGCTGAGTATGGGTAGCAGTCGCAAGACACATCTTGGTGCTCAGAAACCTTGTCCATCAAATCAAGCACTTCAACAGTTCTGCCCCAGTTGCCTGCACCTGCACATTTAAGGTGAGAGATAACAACGGGTACTTTCGCGTATTGCCCGGTCTCAAACGCTTCTTCCATCGCGCTTAAGATCTCTTCGAATTCAGTACGCATATGCGTGGTATAGATACCGCCATGACTAGACAGCACTTTCGCTAACTGCATCACTTCATTGGCGTTGGCTTGTTTCGCGCTTGCGTAAGCCAAACCTGAACTCAAACCCAGTGCACCCTGCTCCATCGCTAAATCAAGGTTGCTTTGCATTACCGCGATTTCTTCTTCGCTTGCGGTGCGTTGCAGGTCGTCCATCACTTGGTTACGCAGTGTAGTGTGGCCAACTAATGCTGCTACGTTCACCGCTGGTTGCGCTTGCTCTACCGCTTGTGCATACGCGGCAAAGGTTGGGTATTTGAAATCAGCCTGCGCGCCTAATAGGTTCATTGGGTCTGGTGGATCGCCCGCCAAAACCGTTGGCGATGCGCTGATGCCACAGTTGCCAACAATCACGGTTGTCACACCTTGGCTGATCTTAGGTAGGCAGTCTGGGTAACGAATTACGTTGGTATCGTCATGTGTATGTACATCGATAAATCCAGGAGCCAATGCTAAGCCTGCTCCCTCAACCAACTGGCCACAATCTTCATGATCGACTTTGCCAATTTCGGCGATTTTTCCATCTCGGATTGCTACATCGGCACAAAACGATTGTTCGCCGGTGCCATCAAACACCTCTACATTTTTAATTATCGTATCGAACAACATTTCTCACTCTCTCAATCCACTTTGTTGATGGAGCTATATTAGAAATCCAGCCGATTATTTTCAGTGACAAAACACACATAATATTTTAATTTGTGTGATAGTTTCTATCACAAAACACATTACAGATATATTTAAACATTAAATAACAACCACTTAAATCATGTTAGGAATCAGTAATGAAACATAACCCTGCACAAAAAGATGTTATAAAGTATCAAAAAGATAGTTTCATCTTGACTGAAAAAGGCCAAAAAGGGAGAGCAGTATCACAATCTGAGAACGGTGTTTATCGACTGGTTGATGAAGACATTTCGCTTCCGGTAGCAATTATCAAACAATCAGCGTTGACCAATAACCTGAATTGGATGCAATCATTCGCCGATCATCATCAGGTTAAATTGTCGCCACATGGCAAAACATCGATGACGCCTGATTTCTTCCGTCAACAGCTAGAAAATGGCGCTTGGGGAATTACCGTTGCGACACCTGCACAAGCAGAAATTGCAGCAATGGCAGGCGCAAAAAGAATCATCATGGCTAACCAATTGGTAGGTAAAACCAACATGGCGATCATCGAACAGCTTATTAGTGAGTTCGACGTTGATTTCTATTGCTGTGTGGATTCATCGGTAAACGTGCAGCAACTCAACCAATACTTCGCCAACAAAAAGCAGACGCTAAAAGCTCTAATCGAGTTTGGTGTTCCGGGTGGCCGTTGTGGTTGTCGTTCACCTCAAGAAGTTTTAGAACTGGCTCAAACCATTCAAGATACGCCTGCACTTTCGCTAGCGGGTATTGAGGTGTATGAGGGCGTGATTCATGGCGACAATGCCGAGCAAGACATTCGTACCTTCTTAAACCAAGCGCTGACCTCGGTCGAAAGCCTCGCATCAGACGGTTTAATTACCGGTCAACCTATCATCACTGGTGCAGGTTCGGCTTGGTATGACGTGGTTGCAGAATGTTTAGCGAACCTAACCGATTACTTGGCGATCATCCGCCCGGGCTGTTACGCGATTCACGACACAGGTATCTACCTAGACGCTCAAAGCAAGGTGTTGCAGCGTGCCCAAGTAAACCAAGGTTACGCGTGCGAATTGGGTGGAGATCTGGAATCGGCACTTGAGGTATGGGCGTATGTAATCTCTCGCCCAGAACCGACCAAACTAGTTGTTGGGCTAGGCAAGCGTGATGTGGCCTTTGATGCGGGGTTACCTATTGCCGAACGCGGCTATCGCAATGGCGAAGCTATCTCTGTGAAAGGGCTGACTGCGACCGCCGTGATGGATCAGCATACCTTTGTTGAAACGGACGGCTCTTCTGAAATTGAAGTGGGCGACATGATTGCATTCTCAACCTCACACCCGTGTTTAACCTTCGATAAGTGGCGCCACATTGCCATCAGCGATGACGACCATCAGGTAACAAACTGGGTGGAAACCTGCTTCTAGTTCGATTTTTCAATAAGCTAGAATCAGCGAAACAATAAGATATACTAACGGGGCTAACGCTTAGTTTTAAACGGCTAAATGGCTAAAAAGCTAAAAAGCTAAAGAGCTTACTTCTTACGAGCTAGGTTCTTAATAACTAGGTGATAACGATTAGCCCCATCAACAAAGGATCAGGATTCTTGAGTTTAGAAGTAGATATCATTTCACAGATAACGGAGCGTTTTCCCGCTCTTCGTGATGCAGAGAAAAAAGTCGCTAAGCTGATCATGGACGACATTGATTTTGCTGCCAATGCCAGCATCACAGAGCTTGCTGAAAGCGCTCAAGTGAGTGAAGCCACCATTACACGTTTTGCTAAAGCGATCGGTTGCAGCAACGTACGTGATATGAAGATTAAGTTGGCTCAGACGCTAACCGTTGGCCAGCGCTTTATCCTCGAACCGGTTGACCAAACGGGTTATCAAGGTATCTACGAATCGATCAAGCAAAGCCTAGACATCAACCGCACCTTGTTCAAAGAGCAAGACGTTGAAACCGCAGTCAGCTGGCTGCATAACGCCAGACAGATCATTGCTATTGGTATGGGTGGTGGTTCAACCATTGCTTCTCAAGAGCTGCAACATCGACTGTTTCGTTTAGGCTACCCAGTGGTGTCGTACAACGATGGCTTGATGTCACGTATGGTTGCTGCCACGGCAGATGCTAATGACGTAATGGTGATGATCTCTGCGACTGGCTTTACACCAGTGATCACAGAAACGGCAGAGCTGGCTAAGCAGTACGGACTTAAGATCATTGCGATTACCCCACAAGATACACCGCTAGCAAAAATTGCCGATATCTTGTTACCCATCAAGCATATGGAAACCGACTTCATCTACAAGCCGTCGGCTTCTCGCTACGCTATGTTGGCGTTAGTGGATGTGCTTTCTATGGGAATCGCAGTCAATCACAAGAACCGCTCGCGCGACAAACTGCGTCGCTTGAAAGTTGCGCTCGATTCTTACCGAGGCGGTGGCGATAGACAGCCTCTCGGTGATTAACGAATCAAGGATAGAATGAGCTTAAATTCACGCGCGCGGCAGTCTTTCACAAGCTCGTATAAGCTCATTTCTAATCCTGTGATTTGGATACCAGCATCCATTAGTCGACGGATTGCCAGATCTTTGTTGAGTGCCGTTCGTGAGCTAACACAGTCGCCAACTACCTGAACCTTGTACCCAAGTTCCAACAACCCCATTGCGGTTTGATAAACACAAATATGAGCCTCAATACCACACACTAACCAAGTCTCTACATCCTTGGCTTGAACCGCCTCAACAAACTTGGGCTCATCACACGCGTTGAAAGTGAATTTAGGTATCGGCTTTGCATCATTCAGCAAGTCATTAAGTTCGTCGACTGTAGCACCTAGCTTCTCTGGGTTCTGCTCCAAACGAATAATTGGCAGACCCAAAACCTGTGCGCCCTTAATCAACTTTCCACAGTTAGAAATAAGTGTCTCATTCTCATCAACAAGGCGTGCAAGCTTACCTTGCACGTCCACAACCACCAAACATGTATTTTGTTTCATTAGCATGTGTATTCCTTGTTTTTGGCAGCCTAACTCACTACGCAACCTGACGAGCATTTTTTCTACTATGTAACGATTCAACTTACAAAGCCATACAGTAATAGGTACAAGACTACGGAATAATACTCACCAACGGTCGAAAGGTCGCAAAACAAAAATAATTGATACTGGCATGACATTTAAGAGTGAGTAACAAAAATGAACAAGATAACAAAATCAGCATTAGCACTGGGTTTAATCAGCGCAGTTTCTCTTCCAGCTTTAGCTGCAGGTACTGACGGCGGTGCGTACATCGGTGGCGGCCTTGGTGTGTACCAAGATTCTGATACAGACGGTCAAGGCAACCTAGACTCAGACGGCATGGGTTACAACCTATATGGTGGCTACCAGTTCAACCGTATCGTTGGTGTTGAGCTTGGCTACAACGACTACGCAGACTACAAAAAAGGTACAGAAAAAATGTCTCCAACGTCTGTTTCTGTATCAGCAAACCTAGGTTACACGTTCGACAACACGATTCGTCCGTTCGTATTGGCTGGTTTAAGCTCTGTTGACCTACACGCAAATAAGAGCGCTGGTTACGATGATGACAGCGGTACCGGTTTCCACTTTGGTGTTGGTGTTGAATACACGCCAATCGAACATCTAACACTACGCCTAATCTCACAAGCAGACGCAGTGAGTGTTGAGAACGACTACGGCTTTAAGAAAGAAGACAAAACACTTGCCTTCAACAGCATTAGCTTCGGTGGTTCTTACAACTTCTAATGTGATTGAACCACATAGAATAAGCTGAACATACTAATTCACTTTGCTGTTCCACCTTGTCATGAAGGTCACTCAGTAAAGTGAATTTTTTGTTTCTACACGCACTATCGCGTCATTTCACTTTAGCCGGTTTATCGCTCACCATTACTTACTGAGCTTTATGCGTTGATATTAGAGCTTTCTTGGTAGCGAGACTAAAATAAAGGGATAAGAGACGCAGGAAAACAAGACCTATGAATCTACCAAGCTTTAACATGTCGATAAACAAGCTGCCTTTTGTGTTGGCCGTGTATTATCTGCTTGTCGTCAATCTACCTCTCTCCCAAGAACTGTTTAGTATTGTTCAGGCATCGAAGTCTGAAAGCGTTGCGTTTCTTATCTCCATTCCTATCTTCTTCCTTGCTGCCTTTAATTTCATCTTCCAAGTCTTCAACTGGCCTATTTTCTCTAAGCCGTTTTTCATCTTATTGCTGATCACCTCAACCTTAGTCAGCTACAGCATGTTCAATTACGGCATATTCGTCGACTACGGCATGATAGAGAATGTGTTTGAGACCAATAGCGGTGAAGCAGCCAGCTATATCAGTGGTCACTCGATCTTATGGCTACTGGCTATGGGTGGTATTCCATCTCTCATCCTGTTGTTTACCAAACTTGAAAAAGAGTCTTGGAAGGATTTCTTTGTCTGGAAATCGATTGGCTTGCTCTCTTCCTTGATCGTCATTGCGATTATTGCCGGGCTTTTCTACAAAGATTACGTATCGATTGGTCGCAATAACTCGCACATCAAAAAGATGATCATTCCGACCGAGTATGTAGCATCAACAGTCAAATACATCAATAACACCTACATCAAACAGCCCATCCCCTATCAAGAATTGGGATTAGATGCTCAACTCAAGCCACAAGCAAAAGCGGCAACCAAACCGACCTTATTGGTGTTTGTGCTTGGCGAAACCGCTCGCGTGTATAACTACCAATATTATGGCTATGAGAGAGAAACCAACGCTCATACCAAGCCTTATAACCCGATATTTTTCTCTGATGTTCAGTCGTGCGGTACAGCCACCGCAGTTTCAGTACCCTGCATGTTCTCGAACATGAATCGCAGCAACTATGATCGCGACAAAGCCTACAACCAAGATAACGTGGTCGACATTATGAACCGCGCGGGCATTCACTCTATTTGGAGAGAACATGATGGTGGGGATAAGGCGGTCGCACATCGAATCAAAGAGATGACGCTCATCGCCAAAGACAGCGACCCATTGTGTAATAACGACGTATGCTACGACACAGCGATGCTAGAGAACTTCGAACAAGATACGCAAGATCTCAAGCAAGATAGCATCATTTTCTATCACATTGCCGGATCTCACGGCCCAACGTACTTTGAGCGATACCCAGAAGATCATAAGAAGTTTGTGCCAGACTGCCCACGTTCTGATATCGAAAACTGCACCAAAGAGCAAGTGGTCAACACCTACGACAACACCATCTTGTACACAGATTTCTTTCTATCACAGGCTATTCAGAAGCTAGAGAAACTCACCGATAAGTACAATGTTGCGCTGATGTACATTTCCGATCACGGAGAATCATTGGGAGAAAATGGCGTCTACTTACACGGCATGCCTTATTCATTGGCACCGAAAGAGCAAACCCATGTGCCTATGATAATGTGGATGTCTGATGGTTTCGCCGAGCAGAAAGGGATAAACCAGACCTGCTTAAGAAAGGCAGGCAAAGAACAGAGCTTCTCCCAAGATAACCTGTTCGACTCCTTGCTTGGCCTAATGGACGTGCAAACCAAAGAATACCGAGAGAACCAAGACATTTTTGCTTCTTGTCGCTAGTGCTTTTGCTTATGTAAACCATCGGAAAACTCGAGTTGCCTGAGCAAGCTCTCCGCAACCTCCCCTAAAAAGAAAAGACCTCGGTCTTTTCTTTTTTTCGTCGCTAACATGGAGCCAGAGTGCTAATTTATAACGACGAAACAATGAGCTACATTTAATAGAGACAATAATGGAAGAGTCCGTCGTACTCCAAAGACCAACATGTCTTATTAGACTTCATCTCACTCACATCGCTCATTGAACTTACCACGATTAAGCTCAGTTCAATACCGCGCCTGAATGGCGCATAATATCAATGTTTACGTCATATCATTAAGGACAAATGAATGGACGCTTTCATAATTTCAAGCTGGCAATTTTCTGAGGGGGTGGCACATGAACACACCACCAGCCCAGCCTCATTCGAGCAATCAACTTGGTATCACTGCCAAAGAGATGCTGACGGTTTGAGAGAATGGCTCCACAGTAATACGGTTCCAAATGCCATCATCGATTCATTACTCACCGATGACACCCGCCCTCGGTTCGAACAATTTGGCCACGACTGTTTTTTGATGATTCTGCGAGGCATTAATCTAAACGAAGGTGCTAACCCTGACGACATGCTTAGCCTACGCATCTTATGGTACAAAGGCACTTTAATATCGACACGTAAAGTTCCTTCAAAAGCGGTCAGTAATCTGATATCTGATCTCAAACAAAACCAAGGCCCTACATCATTACCTGATGTGTTGTTGGGCATGATCCGTGGAATAAACCACAGTATTTCAACCTTCCTAGCACCCGTCGAACTATTAATTGACGAGTTAGAATCTACATCCAATATCGACATAAGATCCATTAACGCTCTACATTCAAGGCTACTCAGACTAAGGCGTTATTTGAAGCCACAGAAATACGTTTTTGAAGATTTAATGAGTGACCTACCTGCGCCATTGAGTAAGCACAACAGTCATATAAAGAACAGCCTTGATACCATCCTGAGAATTAACGAGTCTGTTGAGTTTTACATCGAACAAATTAATGTATTTTTAGCGAGCCTAAGTCAGCAACAAGCTGAAAAAATGAATAGAAATACGTACCTATTTTCTATCATTGCAGGTATTTTCCTCCCTGCTGGGTTTTTCACCGGTTTACTGGGTGTCAATATCGCTGGGATACCCGGAACAGATAACCCGATAGCATTTCCACTATTTTGCGTTGGGCTGCTCGTGGTCATAGCGGCAGAGGTCGTTATTTTGAAAAAATTGAGGTTTATTTAATGGTTGAGTTTTTGCAATCCAATATGTGGCTTAGACAAGTAGTTTTAGGTTTACTTCTTATCACTGTGTATTGGGTGATCAAACGCTTAGGTAAGAACTGGATAGAAACATTAGCGGAAAATAAGCGTGTCGAATTGAAGCGAAAGCAGTTCGTGATTAAGTGTTTCAATATTGTTCTGTTTCTACTCTTCATCGCTGTGTTTACGATTGTTCTTAACTTGGGTTTTGGTGATATTTCTCTGTTCTTGTCTTCGATATTTGCGGTGCTGGGTGTCGCTTTATTCGCGCAATGGTCGATTCTAAGTAACCTCACAGCCAGCGTACTAATATTTTTCGTCTTCCCTTATCGCATTGGCGACAGAGTAAGAGTCGCGGAGAAAGACGAAGACATCAGCGGTGTGATCATCGATATCACCATGTTCCATGTTATTCTTCGACACAGTTCGGGCAACATTATCACCTACCCTAATAACCTGATCCTACAAAAAGGCGTGATAAAGGTATTAGTTGATCCTGAGTTAAAGAGTGAAACTGTCGATACAAAACTCATCAAAGCTGAAGACTCAGATAAGTAATGCGCCCTCTGTTGAACTTCCACATCAATAAGTTCAACAGAGGGTAAGATATCTTGCCCTCTTTCAATTAACATAAGCTCTCCTGTTAATACTTACACGCCTTTCAAAACTGTCGTTTTTATTCAATATCAATCTAGAGTACTCACCTACAATTGCTGCTATTGAAACGTGGCTTGGCTAATCAATTTATCTCATCGTCCGTTGACGCACCTGAGAACAAGATGACAACCACGCACTCTACCGAATCGAAACAACAGGAATTAACGCGATGTTAGACATCAAAAAAATCTCAGTACTTAGCGACTTAAGCGAACTTAAAACGGCTTACTTTGCTGAATCTACAGCTCCACTCGATGGCATGTGGCATTTTGGCTTTGTACCTATGTCTGACCATTACGGCTTTTACGAAGATGACAAACTTGTGGGGTATTGCGTATTGAACGGAGAAGGTTACTTACTTCAATTCTACCTAGCACCAACAGCCAACACCAATATAGAAGACTTGTTTACCTTAATCGTAGAAAACAACAGCTCTGTGATTGGTGAAGTGAAAGGCGCATTCGTAAGCACGGCAGAACCACAATACTTGTCACTATGCATGGATAACACCCATTCATTTAAGGTGAACTCCTTGATGTATTGCCAAGACCAAGAAGCTAACTCTAGTCGTAATTTAGGTCGTATTGAAGACATCGAGATGACTCTCGCGACGCAAGAACAACTCGATCAATTAGTCGAATTTGCTTCATCAACGATTGGTGCGCCAAAAGAGTGGTTAACCGGCTACTACGGCAATTTGATTGCCCGCCAAGAGTTATGGGGCTACTGGGAAAATGGCAGCGTTCTCGCAGCCGGTGAGTGCCGTAAGTTCGATGAGCATCAAACACAGTTTGCCGACCTGGGTATGATTGTCGCTCAACAAGAGCGCGGAAAAGGGTTAGCAACGCGTGTTCTTAACTTTCTAAAGCAGCACGCTAACCAGCAAGATTTGGAAGTTATCTGTTCAACAGAAAATAGCAATATTGGCGCGCAAAAAGCTATCACACGCGCTGGGTTGTCATCAAAGCATCGCATCTTACAGTTTGATTTTCGCTAGTTGAAAACTCAGCTTTACCTCGCACTGAGCATGCGCACTCAGTGTGAAGTGAAGCTAAGATGCCAAGCGCAAGCACTTAGTATGGATAAAACTGTCACAGACAACGATATCCACATATAATGGTAAAGTACTCATCAGAAATAGAAGTTCGAATGATCAATTGGTTACAGTCGCCAAAATCCCCTGAAATCGCTCAGTTCATTGATTGCTACTGGCTTATCGAGAAAACGCCCGATGCCCAAACTCATCAGTTTCCGATACTCAACCCTGACCCTTCAGCGCATTTAATCCTGTCCCCCTGCGATCAGCCGTATCACTACACAATAGAGCAGCAAGTCGAGCAAGGGGTTGGCAGCCACCTGTTGCTGCCCCATCACAAAGCCATTGAACTTGATCACTCGAAGCCGTTTATTCACTTGGGCATCAAGTTCCACGTTGGTGCTTTGTATTCGTTAGTCACCCCTGATTGCCCGCACCCAAGCCTAGATCGCGTCAATACCATCGACCTTGCAGATTTACTAAACAACTCTGATGTCGATACGATGTCACTGATTAAGCTTGCTCAAACCGACTTTGAAGCTTGTTGCCAGAAGCTGGATGATTTACTACTTCCATGGTTATCGACCGGTAAAACAGATAGACACAGTGAAATCACTCACAAAGTGTTGGGTGTACTTGATTCGACGCCGATTGCAGAGCTTAGCGACAAGCTGTTTTGCTCGCAAAGAACATTAGAGAGAAGCTTCAACAAGGTAACAGGGCTGACATTAAAACAGTGCCAATCGATGAACAAACTCGAAGCTATGTTGGAATACTTGTATAAGAGAAATTTGGATGACATCGACTGGATGGACGTCGCCTTTCAATTTGGGTTTAGTGACCAACCGCACCTAATTCGTTACCTCAAGAAAACCATTGGCCTAACACCCAATACTTATGCCAAACAAGGGGGATTAACTATAGACGTTTATGGCGGGGTCAGGTCAGAATAACGAACTGCCACTACGACACTCTCTGTCTATTGTGTCCCATTCACAGCAAGTTTTGTTGAGTTTAGAATTGCGACTCCATATACTGAAAACACCATCAGTCGGAGGGCAATAATGAATAATAAAAACAAGCATATAGTTTTAATTCATGGTCTATATATGCCTGCGTTGATCATGCTATATCTGGATAGAAACTTCAAAAAACGCGGCTTTACAACGCACAAGTTTGCCTACAACTCGCTGCGTTTCCCTTCTGCAGCCAAACGCCTCAATCGCTTCGTAAATGCTCGCTTTAATGAGTACGATGAGGTCTATTTCTTTGGTCACTCACTCGGTGGCTTGCTGATTCGCCACTACTTTAAGTTCTACCAACCCGACTTTGCAGACACCTGCATTATTACCGCAGGTACGCCGCACAATGGGGCAACCATAGCCAAAACGCTTTCGAATCATGGTCTTGGATTTATATTTGGTTCGAGCAAAATGATCTTAAGTGATGGCTTGGGTGACTACGATATTGATGTGCCGATTGGCGTGATTACAGGCACCTACGACGCCGGAGTTGGACGTATTGTACTGGGGAAAAACCCAGGCGATGGCACAGTCACACTCGAAGACGCCAACCTGAGAGGAGCAACGGATACTTACGCCCTCAAACTCAACCACACGGCGCTTGTCTACTCCAAAGAAGTCGTAACACTATCGGCTCAGTTCATCGAACACAGAGCTTTTAAGGACGCTTCATAGCTTATTTCCATTAGCTTTTGCGCGTTGACTCCTGTATCGAGCTCTGTTCTCTTATATGTGAAAGACAAAAACAAAAATACCACTCTGCGATAAGAGTGGTATTCAAAGATTCATTACTGAAAGTGAGTGCTTGTTACAGACGATTTACTCGCGTTGGTAAAAACACCTCACCCAACATGCATCGCACCGAACCACCGCCAATGTCTTCAATCGTTTTCACGTTAAATGGCAGCAGTTTTCCATGCGTCGAAAGCTGAGCTAACTGGGCTGGAGAAAACGCATCGTAAGCCGATTGAGACATCGCGATCACCTTGTCGCCATTCACGGTTTCAAGCTGCAGGATGTTGCCACAGAAACGGTTCATCTGATCAATTGAGATAGAGATAACCTGCTTATCTTTAGCAAGCGACTTCACCACAAAGCGGCGTTCAAACTCAGGAATCACTTCATCACAGATCACGCAGAAGTTATCGCCAATCGCCATCATCACATTGGTATGGTAAATCGGTTGGCCAGACGGTAATGCCGTTTGGAACGAGACCACGCGAGAATAACCAATGCGCTTCGCATAATCTTCTAACACTTCGCGGTCACAACGCTGAGAAAGCGCAGCGTAGATGGTCTTGTTGATATGGTCGATAACCATCACGCCCGTGCTCTCTAGATAAGAACCTTGCGCGATGTAAGACTCTAGAGACTCGCTATGGTTAACAATGCGACCCGACGCTTCTAACGCTTCAATAAGAGCATTTGGCTTAACTTCATTCTGACGGTTTTCACACGCCATAGGGAACGTGAATAAGCTTCCATCACTACAGGTACTGAACCAGTTGTTTGGGAAAACAGCATCCGGAGTTTCAACGCCCAATTCTGGGTAATCAAACTCTACAACTTGCACACCTTCTTTACGCAACGAAGCGACCATAGCTTTAAATTCGGCCATCGTTTCTACTTTCACCTCAGCTTCGGTCAGATTAACTCTGTGCTGAAATTCGTTATCACGTGCTGTTTCTTCGTTAAATTTAAACTCTTTTGGTGGCACCATAACAACGCAATTGGCGTTTTGAACATTAGTGATATGAAATGATTTTTTGTGTAGGTTTAACATTTCAACCGTCCCTATCTTTTATTTACTTCAGAATTGTAAACAACTTGTTACGACAAGATTCACTGAAAAGAATATTGATTTGAATATTTATCCCAAACAATTACTGCAGATCTTAGATTAATCGGTAATTTTTACTGCAAGATAACAGCACATCAGAAAGAACCAACTGTATGCATATTCGTTAAGTCACTTTATGGATAAATATTCTGATTCCATTTTCTCGCCCATCACGAGTTTTGATTACAATTCAATCCATTTAACGTTAGGATTATCACCGTTGCATAACAATCAATTACGTTTGAAATAAGCTTAACTTTTCCTGTCTAATTCAATCTAAAATACGCGTCATGAAAGACACTCTTTGGACCTTTCCTGTATCGCTTAGACAAAGTTTTAGTGTTTTAAAGCCAAGTGCCTAAATAGGCGCTAGAACAAAATCCATCGAATGACTTAATGCTGATAAGAACCCATGGGCGCTTATATAATTTCAAACTAAGGCAGTTAAATTTCGAATCAAGACCATAAAAACAAAGCTGCACCAACGATGCAGTCGCTTATAGATGCACTAGTTTATAAAGGGAAATCTATGTACAAGAAATTTGAAGGCTTTACTGAAGCCTTTCCAAAGGGAGAGCCGATACAACCTCCTACTGGCATACTGGCATTCTGCCGCCATTACACTCGAGGTTTCGAAAAACCATTGATTTTGCTCGGGTTGATGAGCATGACCATCGCGATCATCGAAGTCGCGCTGTTCGGTTACATGGGGCAATTGGTCGACTGGCTATCAACAAGCAACCCAGACACTTTCTTAGCAGACAACGAATCGACATTGATGGGGCTCGGTATTCTGCTGTTGGTTGTGATGCCAATCTTGATCAGTGTTTACTCGCTATTGCTTCACCAAACTTTGCTGGGCAACTACCCAATGTCGATTCGTTGGTTAGCACACCGCTACCTTTTGAAGCAAAGCCTGTCCTTCTATCAAGATGACTTCGCCGGACGTGTCGCGACCAAAGTGATGCAAACCTCGCTTGCAGTGCGCGAAACTGTGACCAAGATGGTCGATGTGTTTGTCTACGTGACGGTTTACTTCACGGCGATGCTGTTCATGCTTGCTGAATCAGATTGGCGCTTGATGGCTCCGATGCTGATTTGGCTATTCGTTTACATCGGTATTCAACTGCACTTCGTGCCAAAGCTAAAAGACGTGTCTTCAGAGCAAGCGGATGCTCGTTCACTGATGACAGGTCGTATTGTTGATAGCTACACCAACATCGCGACGGTGAAATTGTTCTCACACAGTAAAAGAGAAACCGAATACGCCGAAGAAGGCATGGAAGGCTTCCTAGATACTGTGCACCGCCAAATGCGCTTGGTAACCGGCTTCAACATCTGCGTGGAATTCGCTAACTATCTATTGGTGTTCAGCATTGCGGGTATCTCTATCTACCTATGGCTAGATAGCGCAATCACCGTGGGTGCAATCGCGATTGCGGTCAGCTTGGCTCTGCGTATTAACGGCATGTCGAAATGGATCATGTGGGAAATTGGTGGTCTGTTTGAGAACCTTGGTACCGTGATTGACGGCATTAAAACTCTGTCTAAGCCTATTGCTATTGAAGACAAGAAAGACGCGAAGCCTCTGGAGGTTCCACAAGGCGGTATCAACTTCGACAATGTAAGCTTTAACTACGGTGAGAATAAGGGGGTGATCAACAACCTAAACCTCAACATCAAACCGGGTGAAAAAGTGGGCTTGGTTGGCCGTTCAGGTGCAGGTAAATCGACCCTAGTTAACTTACTTTTGCGTTTCCACGATGTAGAAAGTGGCCGCATCCTGATTGATGACCAAGAGATCTCGAGCGTTACTCAAGATTCTCTGCGTAGCAACATTGGTATGGTGACCCAAGATACTTCACTGCTGCACCGTTCGATCAAAGACAACATTCTTTACGGTCGACCAGAGGCATCAGACGAAGAGGTATACGCGGCGACTAAACAGGCACACGCGCATGAGTTTATCGAAACGCTAACCGACCCGTTTGGCAACGTTGGTTACGATGCTCAAGTGGGTGAACGTGGCGTTAAGCTTTCTGGTGGTCAGCGTCAACGTGTGGCTATCTCACGTGTTCTTCTAAAGAATGCTCCATTACTTGTTCTCGATGAAGCAACTTCTGCACTCGATTCTGAGGTAGAGGCAGCGATTCAAGAGAGCTTGATTGAGCTAATGGAAGGCAAAACGGTTATTGCGATTGCACACCGCCTGTCGACCATCGCAGCGATGGATCGCCTGATCGTGCTTGATGCCGGCAATATCGTAGAAGAAGGCACGCACCAAGAGCTGATTAACCAGAATGGTATTTATGCGCAGCTATGGAATCACCAAACCGGTGGCTTCATTGCCGATGACCTTGAGCAAGCTACAAACGCTTAATTTTTGTGCTATTTTAAAAGTGCGATGTGATTCACAGCAATTTGTTTATTAGCGGTAAATTACACATGGCAGAATGTTATGTCGTAATTATATAATGACATTAACACCAAAGACGCCTCGCTTGCGCGTTCTGGAATAAGGCTAGACTTCGGGGGGAGGCTAGCCTTTTTTATGCCTGCTATTTGGCGCTCTTTGCTACCTGTCCAATAAACTTCATCGATCCTTTTGTTTTTTTCTTGGCGTTTTTTTCTTAAAATGCGCGCAATATTCTTTCTAGAGATCAACCATGAACAAAAGTGTCTTAACTAACGTTATCGCGTTAGCGCTGCTTGCTGGCGGCTATGCGACAGCAAACCAATACTTGCTTTATGCAGGCCTATTCGCCTTTTCTGGTGCCATCACCAACTGGCTTGCGATTCACATGTTGTTCGAGAAAGTACCCGGCCTATACGGTTCTGGAGTGATTCCAGCGCGCTTTGAAGAGTTCAAGGCAGCCATCAAGCAACTGATGATGGAGCAATTCTTTACAGAAAGTAACATCGACCGCTTCCTAAGCAGCGAGATGACAGGAAAGTCGCTCAATCTAGAGCCTGTGATTCAGAAGATCGACTTTAACCCTGCATTCGACTCACTGGTGCATGTTATCGAGAACTCTCAGTTTGGCGGTATGTTGGCAATGTTTGGTGGCACAGAAGCACTAGAGCCAATGAAAGCGCCGTTTGTTGAGAAGATGCAAGAATCTGTGATTGAAATCAGCAAGAGTGATTCTGTAAAAAATGCCATCAAAGACGAGCTAGAATCGCCTGCGATGATGGATGAAATCAAAGAAAACATTGAGGCGATCATCGATCAGCGCTTGAATGAACTAACACCTAAGCTGGTTAAAGAGATGGTTCAGACCATGATCAAGAAACACCTTGGTTGGTTGGTCGTTTGGGGCGGTGTATTCGGTGGTGTGATTGGCTTAATCTCTGCGGCCATTACGCTTTAAGGCGAACAAGTTTATCGGGTTGCTCTTTATCTGACGCTCAACAAAAAATGGAAGCTTATTGCTTCCATTTTTTATATCTAAATCACGTTGGTAAGCGAAATTAGGCCACTATTTTAGAGTTGCCAACAACTCAGGGTTCACGCCGAAGCCCTTTTTATGCTCTTCAATCACCACTTCACTACGTGTCTGAATCACACCAGGCAAGGTGCCCAACTTCGTTGCCATAAACGCTTGGTACGCCTTCATGTCTTTCACTCGAACCTTGATCATGGTGTCAAAGTCACCCGACAGTGAGTAGCACTCTTCCACCTCAGGCATCATTTCCACGGCTTGGGCAAATTTGTCGAAGATCGAAAAGCTAGTCTGATCGAGACGGATATGGATAAAGACTTGAACATCGAGTCCCAGCTTTTCTGAACAAAGCTCAGCATGATAGCCCGTGATGTAGCCCTCTTTCTCCAATCGCTTGAGTCTATCAGAGCAAGGTGACGTCGTAAGGTTGACCTGTTTTGCCAGTTCAACAACAGGTAAACGCCCTTTCATATGCAGAATTCTTAGTATCTCTTTATCGATACGATCGAGCTGATGCTGAGACATAACATTCCTTAAACATTCTAAATTCCGCTCAGTATATTCCATACCAAGTGCAATCGAAGAAAACCTCGCTCACACATTTAAAAACTAAATGCACGGATGATATTCACGCCAGATATAAACACATACAAATAGATAAGAAACCTTATAAATCAAACTCTGGTTATTAACAAATTATTATAGAAATGACCCGATTAACAAATAAGTTGAGCCGGAAACGAAAGAAAGGATATAGGCCAAAGTGAATAATAGAATTATCAAAGAGAAAGGATGACTCTATTATGAAAACGCAAGAACTCGCATATAAACCTTACGGTATTGGTTCATGGACACACGTAACGGTATCAAAAGATGTTGCTCAGGCACTAGCAAATGAATACTCAAACTATGGTTGGGATGTGAAGATTGATGGCGACGCCATTGTTGCCGAGCTAGCACTCAAAGCCGCATAGAAACGCAAAAACCTCCTAAAACGGAGGTTTTTTGATCTAAGTTAGTGAGCGCTTACTGTAAGTTAAGCTAAACCAATTTGGGGTACAGTACTTCCTGTTTCGCAACGACAATTGCACGTGCGGCAGAAGTGCTGAGTTTCCATATCGTAGTACAGGTTTCCACTAAATAGTTTGACGTCCATTGCATCATACGGCCAGAAGCTGTCTCGGGCTCTGATTCACAACGTTTCATTATAGACTTATGTAGTGTTGTTTTTTTACATCCTTTGCAATAGAGATCAGGCATACCTTTGTCCTATAGGTCTTTAGTGGTTACTGACAATTGACACATCATGTCCAATTCGGTTCCACAATTCACCGAGCTAATGACAAAAGTGAGCGCCAAGTTCAAAAAATAGCCATTTTTCTATTTTATTTTTTGACATCAAACGCCACCAACAAGACAGACCTTTCATTTCTCGCTCAAGATCCTTCGCTTTCGATTTACATTGTAAACCCCCATTTCAATATCAGAAAACCTCGAATAAACTTAATTTGAAATAAGACAAAGGTCGTACTCACATAAAAAAATAGAGCCACCGAAGTGACTCTATTGTTCATGTCTTTTGCTAATTCATTGGTATTTTTACAATGTAAATTAGTCTAGCTCAACGAGGTTCTTCTCGAACTCAGCGTGTTGCTTCTTAACTTCGTCTTCAGGCTCGCCCGTAATTAGACTCACGATAACGATAGAAAGAGTCGATAGGATGATTCCCGGTACGATTTCGTACACATCGAACCAACCGCCCGTGAACTGTTTCCAAAGTACGATAGTCACACCACCAACCACGATACCCGCGAGAGCGCCGTTACGGTTCATACGAGACCAGTACAGGCTCAATACAATAGCTGGGCCGAATGCAGCACCAAAACCAGCCCATGCGTAAGACACAAGGCCAAGTACTGAACTGTCTGGCGTCATCGCTAGTACAAGTGCAATCAAAGAGATTAGGATAACCGCGAAACGGCCTACACGAACAATTTCTTCTGACGTAGCGTCTTTCTTCAGAACTTGCTTATACAGATCTTCTGCCATTGCAGATGAAGATACAAGAAGTTGTGAATCCGCAGTACTCATGATTGCCGCTAGGATTGCCGCCAGTAGGATACCTGCGATTACTGGGTGGAACATCGCGTTCACAAGAAGCATGAAGATCTTCTCGCCATCGTCTAGCTTAGGTGCACCAGAGTTCGTTACGTAGATTAGACCAACAAGACCAACCAGCATTGCACCAATCATAGACAGTGCAGTCCATACCACCGCGATACGACGCGCGGTTGTTAAGTCTTTATTGCTACGCGTTGCTTTGAAACGAGCAAGGATGTGTGGCTGACCGAAGTAACCTAGACCCCATGCCGCTAGCGAGATGATCGCGATAGCAGAAAGAGGCTCACCTTTCGCATCATTCCATAGCGTGAGTAGCTCTGGGTTGATGTTATGAAGGTCAGTAGATAACTGGCCAAGGCCGCCGTTCATTGCTGCGATTGGTACAATCAATAGCGCAGCAGACATTAGTAGGCCTTGAACCAAGTCAGTCCAAGATACCGCTAGGAAACCACCAAACAGGGTGTACGAAACCACACATACGGTACCGATGATTACCGCAGTTGTGTAATCTAGGCCGAATACCGTTTCAAACAATTTACCACCTGCTACCAAGCCTGAGCTTGTGTAGAAAAGGAAGAATAAAAGGATAAAGAAAGCAGAAATTGTTTGGATCAGCTTAGAGTTATCGTTGAAGCGACGAGATAGGAACTCAGGCAGCGTCAGTGATTCAGTTGTAATACTGTAAGTACGTAGGCGTTTAGCACTGATTAACCAGTTTGCCCAAGTACCAACCAGTAGGCCACCAGCAAGCCAGAATGCTTCAAAGCCAGCAGCATAAGCGTAACCAGGCAGGCCAAGTAGCAACCAACCACTCATGTCTGATGCACCAGCAGAAAGTGCAGCAGGCCATGGGCCTAACGAACGACCACCTAGGAAGTAGTCAGTTGAGTTAGATGTACGTTTGTAAGCAATAACACCGATCGCTAGCATCATAATTAGATACGCAATGAACGTCGTCGTTATTGCAAAACTGTTTTCTATCATTTGATAGTCCTCATTTTGTAGAAAGCCTTCCATGCCTAATTCAATGCAAGACACTCACCGTAAAGGCAAGCGAGTGCATTGAGTTAGGTATTCAGGCTCCAAAGCACTAAGGGTTGAATCCAAAAATGGAGAAACCAAAAAATGGAAACAACCAAAGGAGCTTAGAGCCAATTTTACTGAAGGTTAGTGAGCTTCGCTTCCAAGTTCGAGCAAGGTCGCGTTACCGCCCACGGCTGTTATATTTATAGTTCGCGTACGCTCGGTAATGAAGCGCAGCGATAGGTGTGGATCATTAGCAACATTCATTGTCGCCAGATCCGTTTCAGCCACTAAACCGACGATTGCACCGTCACGCTTAGCAAGCTGTAAATTGATAGCTTGTGCCGTTTGTGAATTACCCACGTAACCTGCACTTCGCACATCGCAAGACAGCAGCTGTTGAGCAGCGTCATACGAGGAAACCTGTACTAAGTTAGTTGGTAGATTCGCTTGTTTTGCAGCATCAGCAATTAAGGTATTGAACTGCACGTCATCACTGCACAATTGAACGCTGTTACCTGCCAATAGTGCTGCAGTAATCATCGCTGTTGCAGTTTGCAGTGCCGGCAGCTTCTCTTCGCAATCATCAACAATCACCAAAGCCACACCGCGGCCTGCGGCATACAGCTCATTGGTTTCGCCCGTTGGACCCGCCATTAGGTGATGCTCAGAAAGCAGCGCAGACGCTTGCTCTAGATGATAAGTCGCCACCGCTGCCAGAGGCGCAGATTGGCTTTCGATCTCTGATTTAAATGAAAGTACCTGAGCACTCTTATGATCAAAGTCGGTAAGATTCCATTGTTCCCACGCTAACAAAGCATCAGAAAAACCTGTCACTTGATGAACCATGATACTGCTCCTTATGCCTTGTCTTGTGATTGAGAAAAATGAACATCAGTAAAGCGGTATAGGTAGTGAGGACCACCCGCTTTAGGGCCTGTACCCGACAAGCCTTGACCACCGAATGGTTGAACCCCAACAACAGCGCCCACTTGGTCACGGTTGATGTAGCAGTTACCCACACGAATGTGTTTCTCGATCCAACGATAAGTTGTTTCGTTACGGCTGTGGATACCCATAGTTAGGCCAAAACCGGTTTGGTTGATTTGGTCTACTACTTGTGTCAACTCACTCGCTTTGAAGCGTACGATATGCAGCACAGGGCCAAACTGTTCTTCTTTCAAGCAGCTGATGTCATCGATTTCAAACGCACTTGGTGGAACAAAGTCACCATGTTCACAATCCGTACCTAGAGAAAGTTGAGCCACCTTCTTCTGGGTATTGGTCATGTTTTCTAAGTGTGCCAACAACTTCTGTTTCGCGTTTTGGTCGATAACAGGGCCGACATCGGTTTTATGAAGATGTGGAATGCCAACACTCAGCTCGTCCATTGCACCGTGAATCAATGCAATTACACGGTCTGCAATGTCTTCTTGGATGTAAAGCACACGCAGTGCAGAACAACGTTGACCTGCTGAAGCGAATGCCGAACGAATAACATCACGGACTACCTGTTCAGGCAGTGCGGTACTGTCGACGATCATCGCATTCTGACCACCGGTTTCCGCGATAAACGGAACAGGCTTAGCGTTACGACTTGCCAATGACACGTTGATACGTTGTGCTGTTGGTGTTGACCCCGTAAAGGCAACGCCCGCAATTGCATCATGGCTGGTGAGTGCACTGCCGATCTCAGCACCACGACCAGGTAGTAACTGAATCGTGCCAGCAGGGAAACCCGCTTCATTCATCAATTCCACTGCGCGAGCTGCAATTAAGCTTGTTTGCTCGGCAGGCTTAGCCACAACCGTATTACCCGCAACCAAAGCTGCTGTAATTTGGCCAAGGAAGATCGCTAGAGGGAAGTTCCAAGGGCTAATACAAACGAACACACCACGACCTTGTCGAGAAGCGATTCGTGTTTGACCATCAAAACCTTTTAGTTCGAAACCTTGTAGGTTGTTCGCTTGTTTTGCGTAGTAACGACAGAAGTCGACCGCTTCACGCACTTCATCAATGCTGTCGTGAATTGTCTTACCCGCTTCTTGATGACAAATTGCCACCAGCTCAGCCAGGTTTTCTTCCATCAGATCCGCCAGCTTCTCAAGCGCAGCGGCTTTGGTTTCAACCGATGTCGCATTCCAATCAGCAAATGCGGCGTCTGCACCAGTGATCGCTGCGGAAACATGATCAAGGTTTGCAAAAGCCACCTGACCCACGCTAATACGACGATCGTAAGGTGCTGTTACTTGTTCAACATTCTGATCAGCCTTGATCATGCTTTCGGCAAGAGATTCGCCGTTGATCACAGGGCCCGCAGTCCATTGATTGTTTAAGAAGCCTTTTACTTGCTCTTCAAACTGATGCGCTTCGCTTTCGATATCAATGTTCACACCGTATGAATTTTTACGCTCAGGGAATACCGCTGGAGGCAGAGGAATCTTAGTGTTGTTTAATGTATCGAACGCCAGAAGCATATCGACTGGGTGTTGAGTCAGCTCTGCCACAGGGCAACGTGCATCAACTAGACGGTGTACAAACGAGCTGTTTGCGCCGTTTTCTAGCAAGCGACGTACTAGGTATGGCAGTAGATCTTTGTGGCTGCCAACCGGTGCGTAAATACGTACTGACTGTTGGTAAGCTTCCATCGCATGGTTGTAAAGCGAGTCACCCATGCCGTGTAAGCGTTGGAATTCAAAGTCTTTATGATCGGTCATTACTGCAATAGCAGAAACCGTATGAGCATTGTGGCTCGCAAACTGCGGGAAGATATTGCCACGAACGCTTGGGCTCAATAGGTAACGTGCACATGCAAGGTAAGCTACGTCTGTCGCTTCTTTACGTGTGTAAACTGGGTAATCAGTAAAGCCCGCTTGTTGTGACCATTTGATTTCGCTGTCCCAGTACGCGCCTTTCACTAGGCGAAGCGGGATCAAATCACCCTGCTCTTTTGCTAGGCGGTTTAGCCAAACTAGAACCGGTAACGCACGCTTTGAATACGCTTGAATAACCAGACCAAACTTGCCCCAGCCTTTCACTAGCTCGCTGCGATACAGTTTTTCGAATAACTTAAGCGAAAGCTCTAGGCGATCCGCTTCTTCTGCATCAATCGTGATCGCAACATCAAGCTCAATCGCACGGCGCAGTAACTGCTCTAGCGTGTCGCATAGCTCAGTCAGTACGCGGTCTTCATTCGCCACTTCATAACGTGGGTGAAGCGCAGAAAGCTTGATAGAAACAGACGGTGCTGGGCTAGATTTTGAAGAGACGTATGTGTCTCGACCTACGGCTTCAATCGCCATTAGGTAATCTTTGAAGTATTTGTTTGCGTCAGCAGTGGTCAGTGCCGCTTCACCTAGCATGTCGTATGAGTAGGTAAAACCTTTGTCACGCATAGACTTACCGTTCTTCTGCGCTTCAGCAATGCTGCGACCAAGAACGAATTGGTGACCCATCACCTTCATCGCTTGGTGCATCGCTTTACGAATCACCGGCTCAGAAAGCTTGTTCACTAAACGGTTAACCGCTTGACCTGCACTCTGCTCTTTAGATGAAAGTCCAACCACCTTGCCTGTTAGCATTAGGCCCCAAGTTGATGCGTTAACAAAAACCGAGTCAGAATTCTTCAGGTGAGATTTCCAATCCGCAACGCTAAGTTTGTCGCGAATCAACGCATCAGCGGTTGCCGAATCAGGAATACGCATCAAGGCTTCCGCCAGACACATTAGCAAGATGCCCTCTTGAGTATCTAAGCTGTATTCAAGCAACAAGGCGTCGATCATCTGAATAGATGTTTTATCCGCACGGATAGACTCAATCAACGACGTCGTTTTGTCTGTAATTTGCTGCTTTTCAGACTCAGAAGGGGTAGCTAGCGGCAGAAGTTGCTCTAGCCATTGGGTTTCATCCACCATATATAATGGTGAGATAAGCGTCCAAAGATCAGCAAGCGACTGCTCATTGAATTCTGGCTTTAACACATCAGTAGCTGTAAACATGCGTTTTCCTTAATCTCACACCCGAAAAGAGTTCGGGATCTCTACAATGGCTGCAGTGTATTTAGAGTATATAAGGATTACTTGTCAAAAACTCCGAGTTTTTTGCTAAAAACTCGCTTTATTAACAAAACAAACACAACGTCACATATGAAACTTTAAAATAATATGCCGTTTTGTTTCACTATTTAACAGAAATTTTCTTTTTGTATTGGGATGGAGACATGCCTTGAAGGCGTGAAAAGGTGTGAGTAAAAGAGGATTGACCGGAGAAACCAGCCAGTTCTGCGACCTGACCAAGGCTAAGGTTACCCTGTTCAATTAAACGGCGAGAACGATCGATACGCTTACCAAGAACATACTGGTGAGGGGTAATGCCCATTTGCTCTTTGAACAGCATATGGAACTGGCTTTCGCCCAAGAACACGCTGCCCGCAAGCTGAGCGACAGAGATCTTATTCGCGAGGTGTTGCTCGATGTAGCGATCCAGTGCTTCAAGATCAAAACGCGAGTCTTTAATTGAGGTTTCAAATGCCGATATGTGCCTTTGCATCAGAGCGATCACCGTGTCATTGCAGGCACGGCTTAACAATAGATCATCCGGGCTCGCCTGCATTTCTTGCACCAACATATGGATAAGCTTTTGAATTTGCGCGTCTAATTGGAAGTAGACGTTCGATGATTCTAACTGGTTAATCTTCTCTAACATTAGAGGGTCATCATCGGTTGGCACAGGCATATTGAGCACTAGGATATCCGACTGACCAACCACCCCACCGAAAGCATGATCAGAGCTCGCTGTTACCACACAACCTTGACCCGGCCCGATAAGATTACCTTTACCGCAAACTTCAAATTCCGCCTGACCATTTAAACCAATCACGACTTGCGAATAGTGGTGATCGTGACAATCCATATGCGAAGGCAAAGTAATGATCTCCGCAGGGCGAGGGCCAGTAAGGCCTAGCGGGGACAAGTCTAGGTTTGGAAAGGGTAAAGGTTTTGGCATGACAGCAAAGTACTCAGATCGACATAGTGAGAATAATACTCTGAAATCTGCACAAGATGAATTTGTAAATGATCATGAGAGTCATTTCCTCACCATAAACAGAAGATCATTACCGCGATCATCTTGATCATGCCTCCGGAAAGATGATCAAGAGCGTACAAACTACGGGCATTGTAAAACCAATCGTTCCGGCGAATTTAGGGGCTTCACAAGCAATCACACGAACACGAACACGAACACGAAAAACATTTTACAGGCTTCTACGACATGGTGGGTAATGTATGGGAATGGACAACCGTTCAGAAAGGCCTAGCAAAAGGTGGCGCGTGGAGCTTCTCTCCTGAAGAAGCAAAAGTGTTTAACGAACTGTACGTACCGCCTTCAACGGCAGCGAACTATCTAGGATTCCGAGTAGTACGAGAGCTGTAGGCTCCCAATCACAGGCTCAGAATCCCAAATATTTACTCTAGGTTCTCAATTATCACATTGAGCAGCATTTATAGGGGAATTCCCCCCTTATGCATAAGCACTCCTAGGAGTAGATTCGTCGATAGAGTAGTAAGTCACTCTGGGTATCAAATTGATGCCTCAGTTTAATTTACCTGACCCTCGTAAATTAGACTGAAAATCTTCTACATGTCGACAAGGCATATCTTGTCTTTAGCCAGCCCCTCTTCAGGCTGGCTTTTTTTTGCCTGATTATCACCCTTTATGCCCATCGATTCTCCGTGATTGACACAGTTAGTCAGCAGTCCGTTTAACTGTCAGTCCCCCCTTATTTTTCGTACTCTAATTGCCATTGCAGCGCTATAAGAAACTGATATTATTGCAACATCGCAACACACGAGATAAAACCTTGCCAGATCCACTCAACTCCATACATCGTTCTTTATTCGAACAACTTCCAGGCTGCTGGGGCTGCAAAGATACTGACTCGGTCTTCGTGTACGCCAACCTTGCTTACAACCAATTGATTGGCTTAAAACCCAATGAGACTTGTACTGGCTTGACCGACTTCGACATGCCCAGTCAAACCACCGAGTGCGCACAAGATTTCAGAGCTCAAGACAAACATGTGATGGATACACGCAGTACCCTTAAGATTCTCGATATTCACCCCTATCCAGACGGACGCTGGCACGCCCATATCTTTACTAAAACACCATGGCTTGATGACGACGACAACGTCCAAGGCACCATCTTCTATGGCCAAGAGCTTACCGATACCGCGATCTTAGAGGTCGATCATTGGGTTTGTCAGGCCACAGGAACAAAAGGCGATCAGGCATCGCTTGCGGGGTCAGAGCCGCGCGTGTCTAAGCTGCAAAAGCGGCTGACTTCGAGAGAATCAGAGGTACTGTTCTTACTGCTTTTCGGCAAGAAACCACAGTACATCGCGTCGACGTTAAACATTTCAATCAAAACGGTCGAAGGTCATGTCGCCAGATTGAAACAGAAGTTTGATGCACGCAGTAAAAGCCAATTGATTGAGTATGCATTGGATTCAGGATTGGGCTCAGTGATCCCAGAAACTCTGCTCAAAAAACAGATCTCTGTTGTTCTTCACAGTGACTGATTGACTGTTCAGCTGAAAATGCAGACAAAAAAATGCCGTTGATTTGATCAGTCTAATCAACGGCATTTTTGGATCTGTTAAGCAGCTAAGCGATCAAGCAGCCTAAGGCGCTAGGCGATCAATATCCCAACTGTTGTCTTGGCGTGAGAACAAGAAACGGTCGTGCAAGCGGTGTTCACCACCCTGCCAGAACTCAATACTATCCACACGAACTCGGAAGCCACCCCAGAAAGAAGGCACAGGAATCTCGCCTTTGGCAAACTTCTGTTTAAGCTCTAGATACTTACCTTCTAAAATTCCACGCGCTGAGATGCGGCTACTCTGCTTACTTGCAATCGCGGCCAATTGGCTCTCTTTTGGACGTGACGAGAAGTACTTCATATTTTCCATAGCCGTCAGCTTTTCAGCCGTGCCCGTAATATGAACTTGTCGCTCAAGTGGATGCCAAGGAAAGTGCAAACTGATTTTGCTGTTGTGCTCAAGCTGGTGCGCTTTACGGCTACCTAGGTTGGTGTAAAAAACGAAACCGTCTTTATCCACATTCTTCAGCAGAACAATGCGTTGGAATGGCTGACCATTTTCATCAACCGTAGCAACTGTCATGGCAGTAGGGTCCGTCAACTTCGCTTCAATGGCTTGCTCTAGCCATAAATTGAATTGCTCAATCGGGTCTGCGGCCAAGTCTTTACGTCTCAATCCACCCTTAGCGTATTCGCGACGAATATCTGTCAGTTCCATTTGCTTGCTCCTTTAAATTTTTTTGTGATTTTGCGCCGTAATCCTTTGAAACACAAGTCTAAGCCATGGTTTTGTCTCACAGAAGGTGCTCTGTGTTAACAAGATCTCGGTACTCTCTCCATCATATTGATAATCTTTATACAAACCGATGACAAGCTGAGATCCGAGTGACCAAAATACTGCCTAACCTAATGACACCCTTTGTTTTATTCTCATTGTTATTGGGAGCTGCAGGGCTGACCGCAACCCACTTTATGGCAGTGCAATTCCAAGAAAAAATCGTCACTCAGCAACTCGATGAAGCAGCGAATAAAGCCAATCTACAAATCGACTCTGAATTGGATAAATTCAAACAGATCCCGGATTTACTCAGCCATGACCCGCGCTTGCTCTCTTATTTTGACTCATCACCACGAGCAGACAAGATTTCCGCTGCGCAGCTCAATCAATTACTATTTGAATGGTCGAATCAAAGCCAAGCCGACACCATCTATATTCACGACCCGAGCGGTACTGTGGTCGCTTCCAGTAATTACCAAAAGCCTCGTACCTTTGTAGGTGAGAACTTCTCGTTTCGTCCCTACTTTGCTTCTGCCATTCAAGGTAACAACACACAATATGTCGCGCTAGGCGCTCGCTCGAACGTACGAGGTTATTTTCTGTCTTCACCTCTGTATATCGACAAGGAAGTTGTTGGCGTTATCACGGTAAAAGTGAGCTTAGAAAATCTCGAAAACATCCTGACCAGCGACGATTTTGAGATCGTAGTACTCGACTCGAACCAAGTGGTCTTTCTATCAAGCCAAGCTCCATGGCTTTATCATTCACTGTTGCCATTAACGCAGCAACAACAAACGGATATCGCACTTCAACGCCAATACGGTCAAAGCGAAATTTCGATCATCGAAGCCTTTCGTTCTTCAAGATCTCAGTCAGAAGCTAGCAACGCCAATCAATCTAGCAACCTTCAATCCAATGAAATCCGAAAAGAGCTCACCGCCAACCAGTTATTCAAGCTTGGTGCTTTTAATCTTTACCCCGCTACCATCAGCAACAACCAGTACCAAGTCGTCGCCCTAAAAGAGACCAGAGCTGAACTTATTAAAATCTTTCAGATCGATGTCATCTTCGTAGTGATTTACAGCTTGGTGATGCTCATCGCTTGGTCGTGGCGCCAGACTTATCTCGCGAAAGTGGCGTTGACCCGACTCAACCAAAACCTAGAACAAACCGTAGATAAACGTACCCACTACTTGAAGCAATCCAATCAACAGCTGCAACAAACCCTTTTTCAATACCAAGAGTCGCAATCCAAGTTGAAACAGACAGAGCAAGAGCTGACACAAACCGCGAAATTAGCGGTACTCGGTGAGCTGTCAGCCAGCATTAACCACGAAATCAACCAACCGCTTGCAGCACTGCGAACCTACAGTGAAAACAGCTTAAAGCTACTGGAAATGGAACGAACCGATTTAGTGAAAAGCAATCTTGAGAAAATGATTGGCCTCAACAACACCATTACCGACATCATCGCGCGACTCAAAGTCTTTACTCGCAAGGTCACCAAACAAGAACATCATGTGGCGAACCTGCATCAAGCGGTCAATAACGCCACTAGCATTCTCAGTGCGCTGATGATCAAGCAAGGCATTACGCTAAGGCTAAGCACGGTGCCAGATGACATCAATATTGCGATTCATCCAACCGAACTCGAACAAGTACTAGTGAACCTGATTCACAACGCGATTCAAGCGCTGCAACAACAAGTTCTTGAACAGAAAATCTTGCAGGAGCAACAAAACCTGGAAAGCGTTGACCAACAGGCTAGCCCACAGATAGGCATCGAATGGCAACTTCATCACAACTCTTGTCAGCTGATCATTTGGGATAACGGAATTGGCATGCCAGATGACAAACTAGAACAGCTGTTCGACCCGTTTTTCACCACCAAACCGGAAGGTTTAGGGCTAGGGCTTTCAATATCGAAACGGATTATTGAAGCGTATCACGGCACGATCAGCGCGAACCGGTTAGAGCCTTCAGGCATGGTATTCTCGCTAAACATCCCGTTATATAACGATAAGGGCTAACACGCCGTTGTTATCGCTGATTAGAAAACGAATCTCACATACTGCTAATCTCACCTACTGCTAAGGAATCGGCTTTTGCACTCTATGCCTAAACTCTATTTTGTCGACGATGAACCCGCCATTCGAGACTCCGTAGAACAAGCCATGCTCATTGAAGGCATCGATATTGTCTGCTTTCCCAATGCTATTGAGGCATTAAAGAAAATAGATACCACGCAAGCCGGAATTGTCGTCACCGATATTCACATGCCGGTGATGGATGGCATTCAATTGACGCAAAAGTTACTGAGCCAAAATCCTCATTTTCAGGTCATCGTACTTACCGGACATGGTGACGTGCAAACCGCGGTGTCCTCGATGAAAGCCGGCGCTTACGATTTTCTGGAAAAGCCATTTGTGGTCGATGCCCTACTCACTGCCGTTAAAAAAGCGGCGGATAAGCTCGCACTGGTTGAAGAGAACAACCTACTGCGTAAAGAGTTGGCAATGCAAAATCAGGTTGGCCCGAAACTGATTGGTCAATCACCATCAATGCAGGCATTACGCCGAGAATTGATCACCCTAGATACCAAAACTAACCCACTTCTATTATTTGTTGGTGATTTAGGGACGGGGAAAAGGGTCACAGCACAATACACCCATGATTTACACAGTCATCAAACCGCGGAGCTTTGCCCTGTCGCTGCGTTTAATTTGCCACGCAGTGACGAAGCGACATTCCATCAGTTTATTTTGCAACTGTTCTTGAAGCATCAAGGTGGAACACTCTATATCCATGAGACAGAAGCACTAACTCAGGATCAATGGCTGTGGTTAGCGAACCTAAAACCCACTCTACTTCGTGAAAACTCATGCAAGACCAATGCAACTTGTATCATTATCGCAACTACAGTAGTTCCTACTACAATTACAGGTGAACTGCGCCGATTTAATTTACTACCCTTGGCGCAAAGAACGGAAGATATTGGCTCTTTGTTCAAACACTTTGCTCGTGGTGCAGCCAGTCGCTATCAACTGCCGCCACCCGTCATTACAGAAAAAGAGATTCAGCGACTCATTGCAACGCATTGGACGGAGAACATTCGTCAGCTTCGCCAACATGCTGAACTCAGAGTGCTGACTCAAATTAAGCAGCCGTCGCTCGACAACGATACTAATGAGCAAAATGAACTCGATATGAGCATTGAAGAGCAACAACAGTCGTTAAACCAACGCACCGATAGCTTTGAACAAATTATCTTGATTGAGGCACTACATCGCCATCAAGGTCGTTTAAAAGAAGTACAACAAGAGCTGCAGGTATCGCGAAAAACACTGTATGACAAACTAAGAAAGCACCAACTCGATAAAACAGATTTCAAGAACCGATAAGTCTTAAAAAATATATAAATTCAAAGATTTAAATGAGCAAAATCTTAACATTTATCAAAAGTAAGAATACACTCAATAGGCTTGCACTTTTATTTAGCGAACAAGGACTGTTATGAGTCAGAAAAATTTCAGCAAATTGAACGAGACCGAGCTTGAGTATGTCGATGATAAAACAGCGGCACTACTCCTCAATACGCCCACCAGTGCGCGAATTATGTTGTGGGTGATCGTTCTGTTTTTTATTGCTGCTATTGGGTGGTCTGCATGGGCAGAGATCGACAAAGTTACCGTTGGCCAAGGCAAAGTGATCCCCTCCTCTCAGATCCAAGTGGTACAAAACCTTGAAGGTGGCTTGGTTAAAGAAATCTTAGTTAAAGAAGGCCAACGCGTTCAAAAAGGTCAACAACTGCTGTTAATCGATGACACACGATTCCGTTCTGACTTCCGCGAACGTGAACAACAAGTCGCGAACTTGACCGCCAACGTGTTAATGCTTTCCGCTTCCCTGACCAGTGTTGTCATCAATGAAGAATTCTCTGAAAAAGAATGGAAGAAAAGTGTCACTCTCGATTATGGCAAGCTTGCGTTCCCACCTAAATTCTATGAACTTCAACCTCAACTGGTTAATCGTCAAAAAGCAGAATACCGTCAAGATCTCAATAATCTGAGAAACCAGCTTTCCGTTTTTGATCAACAAGTTGAACAGAAACAGCAAGACCTAGTTGAGATTAAAGCGCGTGTTCGAAACCTAAAACAGAGCTACCAGTTTGCTCGCCAAGAACTGGATATCACCAAACCTCTCGCCGATGAAGGGGTGGTACCACGAATTGAATTACTTAAACTGCAAAGACAAGTGAACGACACTCGCCGAGAAATGACTTCGAGCGAGCTAAAAATTCCTCTTTTACGCTCAGCAATCAAAGAATCCATGCTCAGCCGTATTGACGCCGCACTGAACTTCCGCTCCGAACAACAAGAAAAACTCAATCAAGCCCAAGACAAGCTCTCTGCAATGACCGAATCTGCCGTTGGCCTAGAAGACAGAGTAAACCGTACCGTGGTGGTTTCTCCTGTAACAGGCACCGTTAAAACATTGGGTATTAATACTGTCGGCGGGGTTATCCAACCGGGTATGGACATCGTTGAGATTGTACCAACAGAAGACTCTCTATTGGTTGAAGCGAAAATCGCCCCGCAAGATATCGCGTTCCTACGCCCAGAATTGACTGCCATCGTTAAATTCAGTGCTTATGACTTCACTAAGTACGGTGGTCTAGAAGGCGTGTTAGAGCACATCAGTGCCGATACCACTCAAGATGAAGAAGGCAATAGCTTCTATATCGTGCGCGTGCGCACCGAAAAACACAATTTTGGACAGAACGAAGAGTTGCCAATCATTCCAGGTATGACCGCCTCTGTCGATATCATCACGGGTAAAAGAACCGTGCTTGAGTACATGTTGAAGCCACTATTAAGCGCTCAAAACAATGCACTAAAAGAGTAATGACGTTTGATGTTTGATAACGCCTTTCAATACACAGCAAATAGACAAGAGCAGAGGCTATGAAGTCTCGGATTTCGCTATTGCTGCTGGTCCTCACCTCTTTCACCTCTGTGGCGCTCAACAAGAGCGACCAACGGTGGATAGATGCAGTGACCAAAACCTACGGCGATAGAGCCGGAAAGCGAGTGGCAACATGGCGCTCAAATATGACGTCATACGACGGATTAAGTGAAAAAGAGAAGCTCAGGTCGGTGAACCAGTTCTTCAACCAGATGTACTTTGTCGATGACAACATACTGTGGGGAAAGAATGATTACTGGGCAACACCACTGGAATTTTTAGGCAGCAACGCCGGTGATTGTGAAGACTTCACAATCGCAAAATACTTCTCTTTGCTTGAACTGGGCGTCCCAGATAAGAAATTACGATTAGTGTACGTAAAAGCACTGGAACTAAACCAGTTCCACATGGTGTTAGCTTACTACTCAACACCGAGTGCAGAGCCATTAATTTTGGACAACTTAAACCCTGAAATTAAACGCGGTTCCAAACGCCCAGATCTAAGACCAATTTACAGTTTTAACGGTAAAAACCTTTGGTTGATCAAGTCGGCAGCAGGCAGCGGCAAGTTGGCAGGGAAATCTTCAAGATTGAGCTTATGGAACGACTTACGTTCACGTGAGCGCTCTCTAAAATTAAACAAACCCATTATCAATTACGATGAGTAGGTACAATGACTTTATATAAACAGCTTGTGGTCGGGATGGTTGCAGTGTTCATACTGCTGATGACGTCAGTTTTTATGATCGAATTCAATACCACCCGTGGATACTTAGAGGAGCAGCAACGCTCTGAGGTAAGTAATACCATTAATACTGTTGGACTGGCTCTCGCCCCTTACCTAGAAGAAAAGGACAAGGTGGCAGTGGAGTCTGTTATCAACGCCCTGTTTGATGGCAGTTCTTACTCAGTCGTTCGATTGATCTTTCTCGATAGCGGTGAAGACATTCTCCGCTCATACCCTGTAAAGCCAACTGGCGTACCAGAGTGGTTTACCAACCTAAACCTGTTCGAGCCTGTTCATGACCGCCGCGTGATCACCAGTGGCTGGATGCAATTGGCCGAGGTCGAGATCGTAAGTCACCCAGGCCCTGCCTACGATCAACTTTGGCAAGCATTCATCCGCTTACTGAGCATATTTGGCACGATCTTCTTGCTCGGTTTGGTGTCTATCTCTTGGATCCTTAAGCGCGCTTTACGCCCGCTCTCGTTGATCATTACCAAGATGGATCAGATCGCCAAGAATCAGTTTGGCGAACCTCTGGCTCGTCCAAAGACAAAAGATCTCACCTTGGTTGTCGATGGTATCAACCACATGTCGACTCAAGTTGAACTGGCATTTAAAAACCAAGCGAAAGAAGCTCAGAAGTTACGTGAAAGAGCATATATCGACCCTGTATCTCAGCTAGGTAACCGTGCTTACTACATGTCTCAGTTAACTCAATGGTTAGAGGAGTCGAGCTTAGGTGGTTTAGCGGTACTTAAAGCGGAGTTTATCAGTGAAGAGTACGATGAAAAGGGCTATCAAGAAGGTGATGCCTTGGTTCATCAACTGGCTGAACAGCTGCAAGCTTCAATTTCATCTCCAGATATCACCATCGCTCGTATTTCTAGTGACGAGTTCGGTTTCATCATGCCAAACATTGATGAGAGCGAACTGAAACTTGTCGCGAGCAGCATCGTAAACTGTATCCAGAGCCTAGGTTCAGACCCAACAGGCACTGCGAATCCACATATTGCTCTTGGTGTGACCTACAGCAACAAGCGTAAAACCAGTACTGAAATCATGTCGCTGGTGGATAACGCACTCTCAAGTGCCAAGGCGAATCGAGAACTTGCTTACGGCTACGTAACCGCAGACGATCACGGCGCAGTGATGGGCAAACAACAATGGCGTATGTTGGTTGAAGAAGCGATCATCAACGACCTCATTACCTTCCGTTTGCAGGCTGCAAACAATGCCTTTGGTAAAACCTATCACCAAGAGGTGTTCTCTGCGATTGAAAAAGATGGCGTGCGTTACGGTGCTAACCAGTATCTATACGCGCTAGAACAGCTTGAAATGAGCCACATTCTCGACCAATACGTTATTGAGAAGATGGTTGAAAAGCTCAATGCAAAAGAAGTAACCAGCCCAGTCGCTATTAATCTCTCGCCAAGCAGTATATCTCAACCAAGCTTCATCCGTTGGATCGGTAAGACGCTTGAACAGAATGCTTCAATCGCTCACCTGTTGCACTTTGAGATTCCAGAAAACTGCTTCATCAACGTTCCGCACTACACGGCACTTTTGTGTAACACCATTCGCAACGCTGAAGCGGTGTTTGGTGTCGATAACTACGGACGTAACTTCCAATCACTGGATTACATCAACGAATACCGTCCAAGCTATGTGAAGCTAGATTACCTGTTCACACATAACCTTGATGACGAAAAACAGAAGTTTACCTTAACGTCGATCTCTAGAACCGCTCACAACCTAGGCGTCACCACCATCGCGTCTCGAATAGAAACTCAGACTCAGCTAGATATTCTGTCTGATAACTACGTAGAAGTGTTCCAAGGCTTCATTGTTGATAAATAGTTGTAAGGGTTATATCACATGCAAGATCCACTATTGAACTCACTGATCTACGTTAGCCGGTATTACGGGTTAGCTAACTCGCCCGAAGCGTTGATCAATGGGCTACCACTATCCGATGGAAAGCTAACCCCTTTCCTATTCCCACGCTCTGCTGAACGAGCAGGATTAGTGGCAAAAGAAAACCGTTCCGACTTAGAAAAGATTCCTCACCTGATACTGCCTGCGGTCTTACTACTTAAACAAGGTGAGGCGTGCGTTCTCAACAGTATCGATTTAGAGAAGCAAGAAGCGGAAATCATTACTGCGGAAAGCGGAATGGTGCCAATCATCATTCCTGTCGAAGAGCTGAAAGAACAATTCATCGGCCGCTACTTCTTGGTAAAGAAACAGTTCCGTTATGATGAACGTTCACCAGAAGTTCTAAAAACACGTAAAGGGCATTGGTTTTGGAGCACGATTTGGGAATCTAAAAACATCTACCGAGATGTGTTGATTGCCTCCATTCTTATCAACATCTTCGCGATTGCCGCGCCGATGTTTACACGCTTGGTGTACGACAAGGTAGTTCCCAACCTCGCCTTTGAAACTTTGTGGGTGCTGGCAAGTGGTATCTTTGTCGTGTTCCTATTCGATTTGCTGCTCAAATTGATGCGCAGCTACTTCATTGACGTTGCCGGTAAGAAATCCGATATTCTCATTTCCTCCAAACTGTTCAGTAAAGTACTGGGGATTCGTATGGAAGCGAAGCCTGCTTCTGTCGGTGCTTTCGCTAAAAACTTGCAAGAGTTCGAATCCATTCGTGAATTCTTTACCTCTGCAACCATTGGCTCGTTAATCGACCTCCCCTTCGCACTGATGTTCTTAGCGCTAATTTGGTTAATGGCTGGAAACCTTGTGTTTGTTCCCGTTGCTGGCGTGGTCATTTTGATCGTCTATGCATTGCTAATCCAAGGTCCACTGCGCCGTACCATTGAGGAAGGCTCTCGTCTTGCTTCGCAGAAGTACGCGAACTTAATCGAGAGTTTGGCAGGGTTAGAGACGGTTAAGCTGTTCAGTGCGCAAAGCCAATTCCAATTCCGTTGGGAAGAAGCCGTTGCTCACATGGCGAATTGGAATATCAAAAGTCGACGCATCACTGACAGCATCCAAAACACCGCCGGCTTTGTTCAGCAAAGTACTAACGTTGGTATGATCATCTTTGGCGTGTATCTAATTGCAGAAGGTGAACTTACGATGGGTGGCTTGATCGCTGCAACCATGTTGAGCGGCCGAGCGATTGGCCCGCTTGTTCAGCTGTCTTTGCTTTCGACTCGTTACAACCAAGCAAAGTCATCAATGACTCTGATTGAGCAAGTGATGTCGATGCCTGATGAACAAGAAGAAGGTAAACGCTACATTCACCGTCCGATTATTCAGGGCCATATCGCGCTAGATAAAGTGACGTTCCACTACCCAGATTCACCAGTGGCTTCAATTAGAGACTTAACCCTCAATATTAGTCCTGGTGAGAAAGTAGCAATCATTGGTCGTATTGGTTCAGGTAAAACCACACTAGAACGTCTGATTATGGGCCTGTACAAGCCCACAGAAGGCCATGTACGTATTGATGACACGGATATGGAGCAACTGCATCATGTCGACGTACGACGCAATATAGGTTGTGTTCCGCAAGACAGTAACCTGTTCTACGGTTCAGTAAGAGACAACATTACTTTAGGTCGTCCTTTGGTGGATGACCGTGACGTGATGGATGCAGCAAACCGTGCAGGGGTAACCGCATTTACTCAACAAGATCCTGCAGGTTTGGAACGCCAAGTGGGTGAAGGTGGTGCCTTGCTGTCTGGTGGACAACGTCAGTCAATTGCCATTGCTAGAGCCTTCCTTGGCCGTCCGCCAGTGTTGTTGATGGATGAGCCGACCAGTGCTATGGATAACCGTTCAGAGATGCACATCAAACACCAACTTAACCAATTGCTACCAAGCGAGACGTTAATTCTGATTACACACAAAACGTCGATGTTGGACATTGTCGATCGAGTGATCGTAATGGAGAAAGGCTGCATCATTGCAGATGGTCCTAAAGCACAGGTTCTTTCAGACCTTAAACAAGGCCGAGTGAGAGCCGTTAGTTAGAGCGCTCAAGCCACCTAAATAAATAATTATCAGTAGAAACCAAAAGGGGGAGCATCAGCTCCCCTTTTTTATTTGTCAGTATCGGCACCTTAAGCATACGTAACTTTGTGTTCAGCACAAAAGTCTACAAAGCAATATCCTCTTGCTCCATCTTGAATGAACATTGGATCTCGTATTGGTTGAATGAGAAAACACTTCCGCCGTGGGTTCGCTTGGTTGTGACTGTCTCATCACCAAATTGAATCGTCACTCGGGTATACACTTTTTCGTGTACCTCTACAGTGCATTCAGCAAGGTTGGTTGCAAACTCCGCTTCGAGTGTATCTAGCTGCGACTTTGTGTTTTCTATTGCGAGGTTATTCTTCTCACGTTGCTGCTCTATTTCTAGGGCTTGCTCTTCGCTTCTCTCTGCTTTCGGGCGCTTCTTAAATTCTAACTCTTGGCGAATCACACCCATGGTTTGCTCTTGAGTGTATTTATAAGTTTCCTTCAGCTCAGCTATCTTTTGGCGGTAACCATCGTAGCGCGCAAAACCATGTACCTTAGTTGCGGTGTCTCCCTCAACACCTAAGAAGACACATTCTACTTTTCCGCCAACTTTGGCTTCACCACCGCTTAGCGTGCCGTGTTTTTTCAAACTGTCCATCACGATAAGGTTGTTACCACAGCGAATGTCATTACTCATACTGTGCACACCAAGTCTAAGGTCGTTGGCCGTTTGTAGCTCGGCATTCTGTGCGTAGCTTGCTGTGATAGAGCCTTTACTGAATACCTTACAACTTTTTGGCTCACCCTCTTTGGTCGTGTGGCCGATAATACCTTTGGCGACTTTGATATCCCCCTGAGCTTGCACTTCGGCCGATTCGATAAAGCCACCAACCGTAACACTTCCGGTCGCCTTGACGATCATCCCCGGCTCGATGTTGCCAGAGACAAACACATTACCTTTAAATTTAACGTGCCCAGTTGAGACATCGACGTTGCTGACACATAAGGCGTCATCCACTTCGATGGTTCGGTCTTTAATGATGGGCAATCCAGGGTGTGAGGCGAGTAGTAAATTGGGATCTTCAGGGGAGATGTAAGTGCCCTTTCCAGGCTTGATTAAACTGTCTTGTCCAGGAAGCGGTGGGATAATTCGGCCTTGAACGGTAAAGCCAGCGATGCCTTTGGTAGCGGGGGTTCGTTTCATTAAGTGATCATTTTGACCAACGGTAATGGTTTGTCCCAAGTCTCGCATATCAATCTTGCCTTCGTCTTTACTGCGAGGCTTCAATACTTGACGAGTAATATCTTCAACCAAAGCGGCAAACTTAGCGTCTTTACCTTTTACTGGTTGTGTCCCTTTAGCGGCTGGCTGAGTAAACTTTTCGCCGGGCTTAAGTTTGCTACTCATCATCAAAACTTTTCTGAGCGCTAACTTATTTATTCCTTTTGTTATTTGAGCTTGAGATAAGCACTGAATGATGTCGCTACCACGCAGTGGGTGTCCATTGTAGGGACCAGTGACCACGAGGCTCGCCAACATCTCATCATCAGACAGTTCGACCGCAACAGTGGCATTTCGAACTTCGGCAATCAAGATTCCTTCATAAGCTTCACCCTTACCTTCTTTAGCAAGAGTAACGAAACGCAACACCTCTTCTTCGAAAAGAAAATAGTTTGATGCATTCAAAGCTTCCAAGGTTGGTGGCAGCGTCTTGTTATCAAAGCTTGCGTCAACCACAGTCCCGGTTGGCAGACATGCCATTACTTGTTGCTTGTCTTCCGACAATGTAACGATGTTATCCCACATTCGAATTGAGTATCCCTAATGACTCAGTTGTTATTCAGTCTATATAATTCATTCTGCGCTGAGTATCACATTATTAGAATAATCAGCGTCACATCACTTACTTTCGATTCTGCAAACATGACTCATAAATAAGACTTACACATTTTATGATCTGCTTCGCCTTTACAAATACATAGGAAAATTTTTTCAGAATATTTCGTGCGATTGAATGTTGATTCGATGTAGGGCTAGATAGTAAAGGCGAATAGCTTTAGAAGATTAAAGGCTGTACTGGAGAGATAAAACAGAAATGATGTAACAGATAATCAGGGTAAAAACGGGTTTCAATATGGAGCTTCAGTTTACAGTGTAAATCCAATATTCTAATTTACACTGTAAATCTAATTTGTTGCGGTCAGTCTATTTAAATGATGGCTAGCCTATTTACACTGTAAATTTGCTAACAGAGCATCGACATCTTTACGAAACTGAATCTCTGCTTGTTTACGACCAACAAGATTAAACTGTTCAACACAAGTCCCCCACTCTTTCTGCTGAACAACCTTTGCGATGAGTAAGTCAGAAATACCTATGTTTCGATCGTTACTGAGTAGAATCAAGTTCAGTACGCTGAAGCTGATCGCATCATAACTGTTGCCACCGTTCACGTAATTTCTAACTAACTGAGTTTCAAACTCACTAACGGTGTGAACACTCCTTGGCAGCAGTGCTCGCACCATATCGGTTTCAAGTGAAACCAAAGAACCTGAAACAAGAAAACAGTAGCTACGCTCGAAGTGATTTTGAACTTGGTTTATCCAGCCTTGAGAGTTTGAGTTAAGCGCCTTAACCATCAGAACCGAGTGACAGCCACTGGCCTGATCTCGCTGGTGCCCGATGTGCACAGCTTCAAATTCACTACCACGCCAAAAAGAAATCAATTCGCTGGTCGCGCCAAAGCTTGTCGCCAGATAATCTGCTTGGCTGGTTTGCTGTGATAACTGAGCCAACATCCAACGGCCAATACCCAAACCTTGATGACGAGCTGAAACAGCAATGCGCATAACTCGAAGGCACCGACTGGTCGCCGCCTGAGTACAGCCAAATTGGTTTGCCAGTAATACAGGGGCAAGGTGACCTTGAGGCCTGCGTTTTCCAAGTTGAACTTGAGCAATCAACTCGCTGTCCAAACCACCCTCTTCCGTCACTAACATACAACCTAAACATTTATCTTGCTGCCAAGCGGCGTATAAACGGATTGCTGGATTGTTGAGAAATTGCATTAAGTCATTTGGCGAGGTCTGATAGTGCGCATCCACGAGAAGAGAAAAACATTGTTGTAGCTGCTCAGGATTAGCCAAGCATTCTGATTTTGATAACTCGCCCAAGTTTAATTGGTTGATTGCGTCAGCAGAAAAGCCTTCGATTTCATCAACCGCCGATTCAGTGACTGATGCGTCATTACCAAGTAGGAAGCAATCAAACAACCAAGCTTCTAGCGGATCGTTGCTATTCCAACGAATCGGTTGTTCGAGCTTAAAGCCTTTCCACCCCGGACGATGCTCAGAAAGCCAAGACTCAAACTTAATACCGAACCCTCGTCCACTGCCTTCGTAACCATGTACCGTGGTTGAAAAGACCATACGGTGATAGATGTCGACCATGGATTTAAGCATCGGAATTGGAATTGCAGCTGCTTCGTCAACCAATAACAGATCGCAATCAGGCTTAGATTTAAGTAATTCATCTGTTGCGACGAATCTTAAACTGCCACCTTGATGACGAATGTGAGTAGCGTTTACCACTTCGCAAGATTCCAACCCTTGGCTAGCATGGGAAAATACCGGCTCTACCGCTTTCACTGAAGGTGCGGTAACAACAATATTAAACCCGTGACGCTCAACTAACAGCTGCGCAGCGGCAATACCCAATGTCGAACTTTTACCACGCCCTCTATCCGCAGTGAGAATCAAAGGACGTTTACGGTGTCCAGACACCACTTTTTTGACTAATTCAACAGCCGTGTTTTGCTGTTCAAATTTATCCAATCCGTTTTGGGCGCTTTGCATCTGAGGAAGAACGTGAGTTGCTTGAACTACATCGCCGGCTTCATTGTGTTGTGAAACAGAAGTCAGTTTATCGAAATGACGTTTTAACCAACGTTGACCAAAGCTCTCGCTATCTTCAGAGGCATCAACTTTTGGCGGCAACACCAACAGCAGCCCACCACCGACTAACGAACCCAGCGCAGCACTAAAACCATTCGCATCAAACTGCTCTCTAAAGTCACAAACAAGAACTTGGCACTCACGACCAAGCAGTTGTTGGCCTTTTTTTACTGGAGCATGAATCACACCTTCAAATGGCGTACCGCCAATCTGGAAGATGCTCGGAGTGAGTGAGTCTTGAAGGAAGGTAAAAACAGCTGAGTTTTGCCAATCAAAATCGCCATCAAAGACCACGCCGTAACGGTGATCGTTATGTTGAGCGATATTAGAAAGTGTATGCAGAAAAGTGTTGGTTGGGTTTGTCATAGTTAGCGTCCAGATTCATCTAAACACAGTTTATCACAGCCAAATAAAAAGCCGCATTAAGCGGCTTTAGAGGAGTAATGAAAAGTCGTCGACTTAGTCGAGCTTCGATTGAACGAAGGCGAGGATTTCTTCCATTGTTGCATCATCAACTTTCTTAAGGTTCAACGCCAAGTTTGAACCCTTGCGGCTGTATGATGCGCGGCCCTTAATAAGCTCAACTTTTGGAGAAGCTTTCTTCGCTGGCGCTGGCGCCAATTCAAGAATCCAACCTTCCAGAGTTTCTGTCACGTCTTTGGTTAGACGAGTTACGCCTTGAGTTTCGCTACGCTGCCATACAAAACCTTCAGAAGCATCACACTTAGTCAGTAGTGTTTGCTGCTGTTCACTCGTCAATCCACCAAACTGCTTGTGTAGTTTAACAATTGTTGGACGACCAAGGTCGCTCACATTTGGGTAAGCTTGTAGCAATTCAAGTGGCAAAGCGGCTGCTTTCAATGCACCACTCACCAAAGCTTCACTGCACTGGAACATTTTTGCCAGTGCTTTCTGGTCTTCAGCTTCGCCTTTATCTAGCTTCGCTTGCATCTCTTTGCCCTTCTCGTAAAGAGAAAGCGGTTTATGAGCGTTAGCTACGTCTGATAGGAACTTAGCGTGTTCGCCGTTAATGTTTTCAGCAACATAGATTAGGAACTCTTTGTCAGCCAAAATACATGACATACGACGACGGCTACCATCAAGAACTTCAATCTTACCGTCTTTGTTCTTACGACCGACCGCAGGGTATTGCTGACCACGTTCTTTCAATGTTGTAAGAACATCAGAAAGCGCGTGCTCATTTAAGAAAGATTGCTCACGAGCGTTCTCTTCAAAAACAACCGTTCGAGTTGCCACTTCAGCCGCAGGAATTCGAACCAATTCAAATGAAACCAGATCTTCGCCAGCAACAGAAAGCTCGATCACTTGAGCCTGTTCTTTTGCCGCTGTTTGCGCTTCTTGTGGTGTTGCTACGCGACGTTTGTTTGCTTTACCAAATAGCTTTGCATTTAAGTCAGATGTTTTAATTGCCATTGTTGTTATCCCTGATTAAGTGAAGGCCAGTTGCTATGTAATACGCGCTCTAATTCTAGAGCACTTTTTTGTACTGCGTCTTGAGCAACAGCTAGAGTTTTCTTACCGCCCTCAAAGTCGCTCACCGTTAGATCGAAAACCGTGCTGTAAGTGTCAGCACAGGTTTCAAAAGCACGGCTTCTTGGAATGGTTGCCATCATTACTTGGTCATTCAACAGGTAGTTCATTTCGGTCAGAACTGACACTTGTTTCTTGTTGTCGTCTTCAAACATGGTTGGCATTAGACGAACAAATTCGAGCCCTTTCCAATCATCCGGGAACATTTCGTAAACCGTTGGTAAGTGCTGGAAGAAGTTAACCGTTGAAGCCCAATCCAAACGCTTAGCTGCACATGGAATCAGAAGTGCGTTCGACGCGTACATTGCATTCCATACTAGAGGGTCAACGTGCGGGCCGGTATCAATCATAATCACATCGAAGTCATCGGCGATTTTGTCGATAAGCTTCTCTTTTAACAGACGAACAATATCAAGTGACTGATCTTGTGAAAGGCTTTGCCACGCTTCAGCGTTAAACATCGCATCTTCTGGGAAAGCAGAAATTGTCTTCAGGTTTGGATACTGAGTTGGCAATAGTACGTTCTTACGAAGAAACTCTAGATCGACATCTTGGCCTTCAGGCACGTTGTCCAACATGATATCGACGGCAGAATAGATGCTGTCGTGCTCTGCCCCACTAATTTGTGGATTTAGGAACAGACGCAAAGAGCCCTGTGGGTCCAAGTCAATCAGACAGATACGGTAGCGCTTATCCAAATTCAGAGACAAACAAGCGGCTAAGTGAACTGCTGTCATTGATTTACCCGTACCACCCTTCTGGTTTTGTACGTTGATAATCCATGGCTTATTGTCAGCGTGCTGCTTACGTTCATGGAACTTCGGCACTTCTGCCGCGTCCATCAACATGTGAGCTTCTGTCAATGAAATCGAGTAATGATTAGCGTTGTTCTTTGTGAACTGATGGCCATCAGCTTCAAGTTTAGTGATCGCTTCATCGAGCTTACGACGCGTTAAACCAGAACGAGTCTCCATCATAGCTTTAGACATTGGAGGGAAATGTTCATCACTTCGCTCTTCCAAAATAATCTCAATTCGGTCAGCCTGAACTTGTTGAGTTTGTTCGGCTAGCTGATAGAGCTTATCAATCGTTTGTTCTCTTTTCATTGCCAGTTTCCGTAATGATTAACTAAGTACAAATTGTACAGCGATTAACAACAAACACAACAAAAACATGAACATACATTTATGAGTAAAATCACATAAAATAGACCGCGTTTTTACAATTTGATGAAACATCGCCTTAGACAAACACAAAAATGACTGTTTCTATCATGTATAACCCATGCTATTTCTAGTCTACATTTTAAATGTTACAGCATCACTTATTTACAATGTAAATGGAATTTCAACGAAAAACCTTCGGAACGATTGAAATACAACCGTAGATTACGGTTGGTGTGATTTGCATTCGAATTTATAGATTTTCAATCCAATAAAAATTAAAAAACACTCAATGACCAAAAAATTCAAAACAGAAGAGAAGATTGGGTGTCAAAAAACAACAGAGGATTGGAACCTAACCGGAAGAATGATCATGGAGCACATCCAGTGTAAGATAATTGATAACGCCAAATTATGAAGCATGATCAAGGCGTAAACTGAGCAATATTGATCCGAGCAACTGCACATTGAAAATGATCAACCTCCGGAAAAATGATCAAGTAAACATAGTTCCGGAAGCATGTAATTTATGAACTAAGTTACGGACAAATGCTTTTGGAATGGGGATTCAACGCCTATAAGGGCTCAATGATTGAAAATTCAATCGACACAGACCAAGAATACACAAACATGACAATTTCATGATCATGCTTCCTAGTTAAGACCCACCCGCTCTAAATACATCAAAGCAATCCATTTCCGCCGGATACAGACTAAATTTTGCACTCAATAGGGTAGGAACGATAAAAAAGTATGCTCTCTTGATCATTGTTCCGATAGATTGGCCACCACAAGTGTCCACTTAGACAAGTCAAAAGCGACTTAGAAACCGATGTTGAATTCCGATCTGTGGATAAGCTGTATAAGTATAATGATCATGCTTTCGAACCGATAATGATCATGCTTACAATGACTTAATGATCATCGTTCTGATGTTCTGTGATCATGCTTTCTTAAGTTTAATGATCATAGTTTCGGAACCTTTATGATCATGCTTTCCAAGGCGATTTATTTTAATGCTTTAAATTCAGCCACTTATAAGCAAAGTTACGTCCAGATCATTAGATCACTTAATCATTTAAGATCATATTAATCAAAAAGATCAGTTATTTAAAAGCCAATAAATTCTCTTTATTTATGATCATTCTTTCTTTATTATTCAGGAACTATAGTGAAATTACGGTTAGTGTGATACGGATCAAAAATGAAACCAGAAGAGAAATTGTTAATTAAGGCACGAAGCCACAAAGATGGTCATTTATTTGAGGTATCTGAAACAGCCGTTGAATGGATAGAACAATATCAACACTTCAAAGGTGTCACCAAAAGCATAGTTGAGCTTCTTAACCTAATTTCACTTCGTGGGTTTAGCAGTAAAGACGGGTACGTTTCCACCACTGAGATTATTGAATCAACCGATGGTCAAGTCACTCGCGCAGCCTTACAGCAAAGGCTGAGAGCTGCAGTTAATATCGGATTGTTCAAACAAATCCCCGTTCGCTTTGAAGAAGGCCTTGCTGGTAAAACCATGTTGCATCGCTTTGTGAACCCAAACCAATTGATATCGGTGCTGGGTGCCACCAGCTTAGTGACAGAAAGCGTGAAGCAAAATGAAAAGCAAAAGCGCTCTAAAGCCCTAGCTCAAACCAAAGTAAACAAGCGCTTACTGAATGAACATGGGTTGAATACCCCACCAACGATGAAAGATGAAGCGGATCAATTCATTGTTTCGCCAACCAATTGGGCGGGGATTATTGATCAAGCGTTAGCGCCACCTAGAACTCGTAAGAGCTACCAGAAATCCATGGTTTCGATCTCTGGCACTCGCGCTGTGATCGAGACACGATCTTCTAAAAATATCATGACCGTTGACGATCTGATGACGCTATTCGCGTTATTCACGCTCACCGTTCAATATCATGATCATCACCAAGATGATTACCATCTAGACGCGAAACACACGCCAAACAAAACACCACTCTACATCACTGATATTTTGTCTTTACGTGGCAAGAAAGACAGCGGCCCTGCACGTGATTCTATCCGCGACAGTATTGATCGTATCGAATTCACGGATTTCCAACTGCACGAGCTTACAGGCCGTTGGCTTAGTGAGAACATGCCAGAAGGCTTTAAGAGTGATCGTTTCCGATTCTTAGCTAGAACCATTACCGCATCGGAAGAAGCGCCTACAGAAGGCTCTGACGGCGAAATTCGCATTAAACCGAACCTATACATCCTGGTTTGGGAGCCTTCGTTCTACGAAGAGCTGCTGACGCGTGACTATTTCTTCCTATTTCCGCCAGAAATCCTGAAGCAACATACCTTGGTCTTCCAAATGTATTCGTACTTTAGAAGCCGCATGGCACGTCGCCATTCAGATAGCATGTTGCTCAGTGAGCTCAACCAGAAATTGGCGCGTAACATCGATTGGCGTCGTTTCTCGATGGATCTGATCCGCGAGCTCAGAAAGCTGGGTGAAGTCGGGGATCAAGAAGATACCTTCCTGGTTAATCTTTGGGGTTATCACTTGACGATCACCGCGTTGATCGAAAAAGGGAAAACGACCGATTATCAGGTAGATATCAAATGTAATGTGGAAGAAGTATTACGTTACTCAAGAGCGCGTACCACTAACGCAGGTAAGCGTAATATGGCACCAACGCTGCCGAACCCACTTCGTAACGAAATGGTGTCTAAGCAGAAACTGGAAGAGCTGTCTGAGATTATCGATGGTGAGTTTGAACCCATTCAGCGTAAAGCACCGTCGCCAAGAGGCAAATTGGGACGTCGAGTTAAGCAGCGTAAACACTCTGTTGAGATCAACGCTGACGAGATCATGATTACTCTCTCTAAATATACCTCTGCAGAGGCTCTAGAACGCAGCATAACGGCTTTATCTGCTATGACAGGGCACTCACATGCCTCAATCAAAGAAGAGTGCTCAGAGCTCATTGAGAAGCTTGATTGGTTGAGAGTAGGGGAGGACGTTATCCCATACGAAACACTGAGTCGCTTAATTGAGCTTTACAACGACCGTGACAGCACCAGCAATCGACATCTGTCCATTGAACGTTTGATCTCTGGCTTAGCGGTGCGTCGTAAAGTGTGTAAACAAGTTCATGAAGGCCATTTAGATGAAAACGTGTTCCTTGCGCTCGATGAAATGGCGATTGGCCACTAGTGATTATCCTATCGCAATAAGCCTGTTTTACCGTGGCTGAATGGATAGTTTTGAACACATTAGGTGCTGATTAAAATCGCACCTAACGCTGACAAAGTGATGACAAAGTAACGCATCTAGTTGATTATTATTTATCCCGAATAGACAACCTTTGTCCTTTCTTATGATTAATAGATTGGCTCATATTTTGTTACATCATACTGAATAGATTTTTGCGAGTTCCTAAGGGACTCGCTTTTTTTTGCCTAAAATTCAGTAAATCATTAAAATTCAATAGCTTACAGAGTTAAATGCCGAAGCATGATCAAGGCCAGATCATGCTTTCTACGGATCTAACTCTGATGAGATTCTGATTTGATGTTTGATCGAGAAGAGCTTGATCAGTGGAGATGGCGTTGAATAATGCCTTGATCATCGTTTTGGGGATGGGTTGCCATAAAGCGTACATGCGACTCGATCAATTTTTCAGACTCTGCTTTCCAACGCGGTTCTTGCTGTTGGTTCGTAAACTCCAAAGCCAATACACACAAGTGTTGTAGCCGCTGTGTACACCACTCTTGCAATCCTGCTTCTGATTTTGGGTCACATGACACCGCTTGCAGCTTACTGTAGGCAAACATTAGGTATTGGTAGGCTTTATCTTGATGGCTTGAGCTGCTGGCCTCCTGCGAAGCCAACTCCGGATTCGATGAATCCGCGAGGTGGCGATAGAAAGTAAAGATTCTCAGGCATCCGTCTAGCCAACATGCGATACCTTTGCTCTGCTCATCTATGATCAATGGCCCCCAGAGCGCATCTGGAGGCGTTAAGATCAAAGGTTCTAACCGGTCCACTTGATCATGCTTTCGGTCTTTGTACCAATCTCCGATCCGCTCTAACCAAGTGTCTAGTTCATTCATGCAACGTTATCCCACTGTTTTACAAAGTGATTATCAGAAACTTGTTTGATTTCATGCTGTATTTCACTGCTCTGCTCTCGAATACGATCAGCGTCTATTGAATAGTTTGGCTCATTTTTGACGAGTTCGCCAAATGGCAGATCGGGATCTGGTACGGCAGAGATCAACAACTTAGTGTACGGGTGTCGTGGATTGGTTAAGATCGACTGGGTTGATCCCCATTCGACGATCTGTCCTTTGTACATAACCGCTGTCTCTTCTGCGATGTAATGTGCTGTGGCAAGATCGTGGGTTATGTACAAAAAGCCAATCCCCAACTCTTGCTTCATTTTTTGCATCAGGTTCAACACGCCAAGTCGAATCGAAACGTCCAACATCGAGGTGGGTTCGTCAGCAAGAATAACCTCAGCGCCAACGGCCAGTGCTCTCGCTAGGTTAACCCTCTGTCTTTGGCCTCCACTGAGCTCGTGCGGGTATTTGGCGAGCGTTTCGATGGGTAACTCCACCAGCGTTAATAACTCTTTGAGGCGTTCTGTGAGAGCCTGTTTAGTGACTACCTGTTTATGGATCTTAAGTGGGCGCGTTAAATGGTGCTCAATGGTGTGAGTGGGATTAAGTGAACCAAAGGGGTCTTGAAACACCATTTGCACACGGCTGCGATAATCCAAGATATCTTTACGGCTTTTCAGCGTAGAGATGTCTCTGCCTTTGAACAGTATCTCTCCCTCTGTCGCAGGGTAAACCTTGGTCATCAATCGTGCGCAGGTGCTTTTCCCGCAGCCTGATTCTCCGGCTAAGCCGAAAATCTCGCCTTAGCCTATGTGAAAGCTAACGGATTTGATTGCATTGAAAGAGGGGAAAATGAGAGTTGGATCAAACCACATTTCTTATGGGGAATCTTTTAAATATAATTGCAGAAAATGGCTTTGGCAAAGTTTAAATGAGGCATTTATTAATTAGCTTTGTGAAGCGTCGGAATCATCACACTTCAGTACAGAATTTCTTAACAAGCGAAAAAGCATTTGCTACAGATTACCTGTCCATTACATGGTGCTTTTCGGAGGAAAACATGTCCATTAATTCTATCAACCATGATGAAATGACAAATATTGCAAACAAGTGGGATGCTGAAGAAGAAGTATCTTTCAAACCAGAAAAGAAAATGAAGTCTGCTGAAGCTCGTCGTCGTATCGAGACTCTAAGAGAAATTAGAGAAAGCGGTTTGAGTCTGGAAGAAGCGAGGGAGCTAGGTCTTATTCACTAATAATCCCCATTGCATTTAGAAGGGTGGCACAACGCCACCCTTTGATTGATAATTGTTTTTTCATGTTTCCTATCCAGATTTAATCAACTCCTTGATTCTTTGGCTCACTGTTCTGTTTAGCCTAACCCTTTTGATATTACGCTTTTCAGATGAAAAACACGCACATGGCATACTCTTGAGCTAAGTTGTTTGACAGTCATATTCAACGCCACTAATTTTAAAGTTAAAGCAAAAATATGCGATGTCGTTGGTAAGGAGAAGGCTATGTCTAATTCTGTGGCTCAAGCTAAAGAAGTGCTGTTTTACGAACCCGAAGATCCGAACGGATACCTGTCAAATTTTGCCGCTTGTCCTATCAAGGTAGGTGATCAAGTTTGGGCAACCAGCGAACATTATTATCAAGCGATGAAGTTTGCCTCCGAAGCGCTACGTAATACCATTTTGGAAGCCAGTACACCTGCTGAAGCGTTCTCTTTAAGTCGTGACTACGAAGACCAAGTTCGCGAAGATTGGTATGACATTCGTGTTGAAGTGATGCAGTTTATTGTGACGGAGAAGTTCAGACAGAATCCACAGTTTGCGCTGTTTCTTACCAAGACCGGAGATTCGGTGATCAAAGAACATTCGCACAAAGACCACTTCTGGGGCGATGGCGGCGATGGAACCGGCGAGAACCATTTGGGTAAGATTCTGATGGCAGTGCGTCACCAGCTTCGCACTGATTCGTCGATTCAGATAGCGGCATGCTTATGATTACCCCTTAGACGCATTTAAAAGGCCGCCCTGCAATCTAGTATGAAGCAGGGCGGCCTTTTCGGTTTTAGAGAGTCAGGCATCAACGAGAGTTAACGTACGTGACTAAGCTATCCGTTGCTAAGTTCTAAGTTACGCTGGTGCTATAAGTAACTCTGTACGATGTCGTCAAGCTGTCCATCGTCTTTCATTTGGTCTAGGCGTTGGTTGATGAAGCTTTGCAGTTTAGGATCCATCTCAGGGTCAAACGCCAAATGGATAGGGTAGTTATTGATGACAGAACCAAACTCTTGCATCTGGTAATCATCAATACTCAGTTTTTGTTCGTTTAGGTTGTATTTGATTCGTGATTCCATTTCCACAAACACGGTGTCGCCAGGTGCTCGGTTCAGGACACGAAACGCAGCAGTGTAATCTTTTACTCGAATCTCGTTGAGCTTGCCCTGTTGGATATAAGGTTCCAAGTTCGGATACTCAAATCCTTTCAGCAATACTACGGCTTTCCCATCGAGATCATCGATTGTATTGAACTCAAATGGCTTTTTACCGCTGCTGAGTAATACGTGTTTTACATTGTAAATCGGGTCTTCAGATAGGTTCGCAGATTGAATATTCCCCCAACTAGGGCTGCCATAGGTAACCCAGTTTGGATTCTCTCTCGCATCGAGCTTGTCGATCATTCGATTAAAAGGGTAGGTGTGGTAGTTGATCTCATATCGGCTGTCATCAAACACGGCTTCCACAATATCTGAAACAATTCCTCTGTGAGATGCCCCGTCAGTTTCGATTTGAAAAGGTTGCGCTTGGCTCGCAATAATGTAGTAGTGAAGAGGTTCGTTTGCAGAAGCATAACTGCTTGAAAACAAACTGACTATGGATGCAACGATAAGATGTTTTTTCATAACCTTCCCTAGTTATTTGATGAATGACTACTATTATACTAGTTGAGTAATTGTAGTTTGCTAGGATAACAATAATGGTAATTTGTGTATGTTGACAAAAGGAAAACGCTACGTTGGACTCTCCCGACAGTTGATCGGGATGATAATAGCGATCAGTACCTTATTCACAGTTATAGTGACAGGTCTCGGGTTGTATGTAGAGTACCAAAGTCGAGTTTCTTTTATCAGCTCTCAGATCGAGCAGGTCAAGGCTGGCTACCTTTCTGGTTTAACGGCAAGTTTGTGGGTTGAAGATCGAGAGCAATTGTTTGTGCAAGCCGAAGGCATCTCTCGCCTCCCTTCGGTCAGTTACCTTCTTATCGAAAGTCCCGATGAAAAAATTCTAGAGTTAGGTCAAAAGACCGAAGGCCAATCTTATTCTCAGTCTTGGGAAATGGTGCACCAGATGGGCGGCACAGACTTCCCGTTGGCGACGCTCACGGTGCAATCAGACTTGAGCATGATCCTAGATGACTTTGAAGAACGAGTGTTATTGTTGCTCGCCTTCGAAGCCGTTAAAATCTTCTTGTTGTCTCTCGTATGTTTAACCATCGTCTATCGTCTTGTCGTAAAACGTTTGATGACTATGTCTTCCCAAATCAACCAACAACAGGTCGAAGACAACAAACCGCGCTTTATAACGCCAACTCACTCTACTTACAAAGATGAGATATCGACTCTAGAGAGTAGCTATAACCGATCGGTAGAACGTATTCGTCAACAATATCAAGAGCTGGAAAAAGCTAAAGATGTTGCTGAGGTGGCCAACCGTAATAAAAGTGAATTCCTTGCCAATATGAGTCACGAAATCCGTACACCAATGAATGGGATTATCGGGTTGTCGTCTTTGCTCTCTGAAATGGATATGCCGAAAGAGCAAAAAGAGTACATCAACATGCTCAACACCTCTTCGCTTACGTTGCTCGACTTAATCAACGACATTCTCGATTACTCGAAGATCGAAGCGGGGCGACTAGAGCTTCAGCAAGAGCCGATGAAAATGATGGGCATTGCGGCCGACGTTGAATCAACCTTTCGAGTGAAAGCCGAACAGAAAGGGCTTCGATTCCAATTAGCGATCGACCCTAAGATCCCAACCATGGTGATTGGCGACGGTACTCAACTAAGACAAGTCCTAAATAACTTAGTAGGCAACGCGATTAAATTTACCGAGCATGGCCACGTCACGCTCTCGCTTCGTTTGGAAGAGGTGGTTGAGCCTGAGCAAAAACTCAGAGTGAGGTTCGAGGTTGTCGACAGCGGTATCGGTATTGCAGAAGACAAACAGAAATCGGTGTTCGATAAGTTTCAACAAGCCGACGGCAGTACCACACGTATTTATGGAGGCACAGGGCTTGGTCTAACAATATGCGAGAAGATAGTGACATTGATGGGCAGCAAGCTTGAACTCACCAGTGTTGAAGGTAAAGGCAGTACCTTCTATTTTACGGCTGACTTTGACCCGTGTTTAGAAGCCGATGAAAGCAATATCGATTTCAATAAGGTTTCGGTTCTGCTTGTGGATGATAGCCAGCTGAACATGCGTATAACGTCTACACAGCTTCAATCCTTTGGCGTTAAGTCTGAGTGCTGTGAAACGGCAAACCAAGCGTTAGAGTTGGTTTCAGAGTCTGTGGCTCAGTCATCACCTTATGATCTCGTTCTGATAGACAAAGTAATGCCGTCCGTTGATGGCTTTCAACTGGCGAGAAGCTTAGTTGAACGCTTTGGTAGCGAGTGTCCCAAGTTAGTGATGATCTCTGCTGACCCTAGAAAGCAAGATGAAGCTCGTGCTAAACAAGTCGGTTTTGTTGCCTACATTGCGCGTCCTTACCAAGATAATCAGCTTAAATGGACCATCAGTGAGGTACTCGCGAGAGCGGCTGATACTTCAGTCTTTACCTATCCGAACAGAGGAGAGGTTGCGTTTAAAGACAATGAACCTGTGCCGTTAAGTAAACCTGCAGCGGTTGTTAAAGATGCTCCCATTGTCTCTGTAAACGCCACACCAGCCGATAAACAAGCTCCAATTCAAGCAGAGTCAAAACCTGTCGCAGTTGCCGGAGAATTTAGTGGTACAGTTTTAGTTGTTGAAGACTCGCGAGTAAACCAACAAGTCGCCAAGATGATGCTCAAGAAGCTTGGCTTTGAGGTTGATATTGCCGACAACGGTGAAATTGGTGTCGAGAAATTCAAAGCCAACGAATACGAGATGATTTTTATGGATTGTCAGATGCCGGTTCTCGATGGCTTCGAAGCGACCAAGCAGATCCGAGCGCTCGAAGAAGGGGCTGCAAAGCATATTCCAATCATTGCGCTGACGGCCAACGTCGTGCAGCGAGACAAGCATTTGTGCTTCGATGTAGGCATGGATGAGTTTTTACCTAAACCGGTTAACCAAGGCAAACTGAGAGAGATCGTAGCGAGTTTCTTGTCGAAAGAGACGGAATCAAACAAAGAACATGAGCAGCAAATTGTTTAGTTGAGTATCTCTAATCTTACTTTCATTAAAAGAGTAATGAGGCGAATTAGACATAGTCTTTTATGCCGTTGGTTATATTTGAAGTATCGTGTGAAAGAAATGATAAAGGTGGCCTGAAAAGACCACCTTTTTTGTATGTGTCGGTTTGAACTTAATCTCTATCGATTGCGAACGCAGACCATGCTTGACGTGTCGGCATCACTTCGACTCGGTTAATGTTGATGTGATCTGGCAAGGTTGCGATATAAAACATCTGCTCGGCAATATCCTCTGCTGACAACGGTGTAGTGCCTTGGTAAAGGTTGTCTGAAGCCGTCTGGTTACCTTTAGTTCTTACAAGAGTAAATTCCGTTTCTGCAATACCAGGGGAGAGGTCAGTCACTCGTACCCCTGTGCCTTGTAAGTCACAACGTAGGTTGTAACTGAACTGTTTTACGAATGCTTTGCTGGCACCATACACATGGCTTCCTGGGTAAGGCCATTGCCCGGCGATTGATCCAACATTGATGATCGAGCTTCCTGCGCCTTTTTTAATTAACGTCGGCAGCAGCGCGTGAGTAACATTAACCAAGCCAGTGACATTGGTGTCGATCATTGTGTGCCAGTCTTTCAAGTCCACATCAGGCGAGCCTTCTGGTGCCAAGGCTAATCCTGCATTATTGACCAATGCGGTGATCGATGAGAATTCAGCAGGTAGTGAATCAATGGCTTGTTTTACGGCGTCTGCGTCTCGAACGTCGAGTTGAATTACATGCACAGGCACCGTTAATTCTTCCTTTAGGTCGAGTAGCCTTTCGATTCGACGACCAGACAGCACTAACGACCAGTTATCTTCTGCGAAACGTTTTGCTGCCGCTTTGCCGAAACCAGAGGTTGCCCCTGTAATGAACGCTATCTTATCCATAAATACATCCTTCTAATTTGAAATTAACATAAGTAGTGCCATGCCGATCAAAATCGGCGCGGTCGTTGTTTTTGCAGACAAGTTCGGTACTGATAGATACAGTTTTTGCCCCAGTACATTGCCAATCAAAGCTGCCGGTAATAGCCATAAACCTGTGATGAACGATTCTTGGTTAAATGCGCCAATCCATATGAAGCCGATCAGTGAAATCGCTGAACTCAGCAGAAAAAACACAATCGCGGTGGCTCTCTGTTCACTGGTTTTAATGGTCAGGTTAATCAAATACGTCACTAATGGCGGACCTCCTGAAGAAGCGGTGGTCATGCTAAACCCCGAAATGGCTCCCGCCCAAAACGCGTGTCGTTGGTGCAACCAAGTGAGGCGTAAGTCCAAAATAATCAGCGTGCCAGCGACCAAAGACATCATCGCGATAAAGGCCTTCAAGCCTGATTCCGATATCGTGCTAATGAAATACAGCGAGAAAGGCACCGCAACCAACATGCCAATACACAGCGGCGCAATAAGCCGGATATTGATGGTGGTTTTACTTCGCTTGAGCAGAGGAAAGGCACTTAAAAAGTCCAACAAGATAGCGATGGTTACCGCTTGCAATGGTGGAACAATAAAGCTGAGGGAAAGCGCTACGATAATCGCAAACCCAAATCCTGAATAGCCTCGAACTACTCCTGCAAACAGAATCAATGTCATCGCTAATCCTAATTCCACTCTTGCTCACCTCTTTGCTTTTGATATTGCTGCTGCGTTAATTAGCGTTCGATGAGACCTGTCTCGTCTGCCTTTCAATCTATTCACACCTAAGAGTTTTGAATAGAGCCAGATCGACGATTGGATTGGGTCAGGCAGTTTGTTGGATCGGGGATGAGACTTGGGCTGATGTACTGGCCCAATGTTTTGTTGAAACTGACACTATGACCTCCGCCCTGTTTGGGATGAAGATTATTCCATCCGATAGCGCAGCCTTTTCAATGTCGTGTTTTGTGTCTTTCATTCTCGAAGACGAGCCAAGCACGAGCGGCTGTGAATCTAGTGTTGTTAATGGAGACGATGAAATGGAAGTATCAACAGAACAGCTTGTGAACCAAGATATTATCGACCTCGACAAGAGCGTATTTCATTCTTGGTCGATTCAAGAAGCAGCGGAGCCTATCGCCATTGCGGGTGGGCAAGGATGCAAAATGTGGGACTACGAAGGTAAAGAATACCTTGATTTTAGTAGCCAACTGGTTAACACCAACATTGGTCATCAGCATCCACAAGTGATCAAAGCGATTAAAGATCAGGCTGATTCATTAGTGACCGTTGCCCCTGCGACCGCCAACCTCACTCGTGGTTTGGCGGCTAAGCGTATCTTGTCGAAAGCGCCAAGCTCGTTTAAGAAGGTGTTCTTTACCAATGCAGGGGCAGATGCCAACGAAAATGCGATTCGCATGGCGCGACAATTCACAGGGCGCGACAAGGTGCTATCTGCTTACCGTTCTTACCATGGCAATACAGGTACTGCTATTGCTGCGACGGGGGATTTTCGTCGAATTCCAAACGAGTATAGCCGTGGGCACGTTCACTTCTTCAATCCATTTCTCTATCGAAGCGAATTCAACGCGGCGACTGAGGCAGAAGAGAGTGAGCGTGCCCTGCAGCATTTAGAGCGAGTGATTGAATGCGAAGGACCAACGGCGATTGCGGCGATTATCCTAGAGACGATTCCGGGAACGGCTGGTTTTCTCATTCCGCCCAAAGATTACCTTATCGGCGTGCGTGAGCTGGCAACCAAACATGGCATTCAGTTGATATTCGATGAAGTCATGGTCGGCTTTGGCCGCACGGGTAAGTGGTTTGCGTTTGAGCACTTTAATGTAGTGCCGGATCTGATTACTTTCGCGAAAGGGGTGAACTCGGGTTATGTGCCGGCTGGTGGCGTGGTGGTCAGCGAACCGATCGTTGAGTACTTTAAGTCAAACTTCTTTATGGGCGGCTTAACGTACTCTGGTCACCCTTTGGCGATGGCTTCTATCGTTGCAACGCTCGATGTGATGGAGCAAGAGGGCATTGTCACACACGCTGATAACGTCGGTAACAGCGTTTTAGGGCCGCTTCTACTGAGCCTTCAAGAGTTGCACCCTATGATTGGTGATGTGCGCGGCAAAGGGATGTTCTGGGCTGTAGAGCTGGTGGAAGATCGTGAAAGTAAAACACCTTTGAGCAATGAAAAAATGGGGCAATTGAAAGCGCAATTGACCAAGCGAGGCCTGTTGACCTTCATTGTGAATAACCGCATTCACGTTGCGCCACCTTTGGTTATTCAGCCAAGCGAGATAAAGAAAGGCGTTAAGATCATTGATGAAGTGTTGTTTGAACTTGCTTCTTAATTCTTCAATAAGATAGCTAGCACAGCAACCAAGGCACTTTGGCAAAGGATTCCCCGTTCTTTTCAAAGTGCTTATTTTTCCTGAGTGCTTGGCTTTTGAGTGTCTAGCTTCCAATTGGTTAGGTATAGTCGAAAAAGAGCATCGATTGATGCTCTTTTTTACGTCATTGTCTTGAATAACAACGTCTACATAACCCTTTGTGATGCTAGCTCTTCATTACCTCTGACAGCTCTTTGATGCCGGGGGCGATCAAGTCTTTGTCGATGGCGTGAAAGCCCAACCTGAAATAAGAATTAGGATCAAATTCGGATGAAGTTTCATTGCTCAACTTCGTTTCAGGATCGGTCATGAAGTGAGAATACCCTGTCTCAATCAAAATCCCTTTTTGTGCGGCTCGTGAAGCTAAACGCTGGCTATTGATGTGGCTGGGCGTTTGTAGCCACAGAGAGTTGGCCTGCTCGCTTTGAGCCAGTCGCTTGCAGTCAGGTAAGTACTTCAAGACAGCATCGTTGATCAGCTTCCAGCGCTGGCGAGTGTTTTCTCTAAAGCGCCTCACAAAGCTGTCGTAGTAGCCTTGTTCAATAAAGTGCGCTACTTCCATCTGAACACGGCTTGGCGCATGTCGGTACATCAAGCGACGCAGTATTCTAAGGTCGTAGATTAACTCTTCAGGTGCCACGATGTAGCCCAACCTCAAGCCGGGTGCCAGTAGCTTAGAGAAGCTGCTGACGTAGATGACTCTCCCTTCCTTGTCATTGGCTTTTAGCGCGGGTTTAGGATTCCACTCCACGTTGCACTCGGCGTCATAGTCATCTTCGATAATTACCGCGTCATTGGCTTTGGCCATTTCAAGTAACTGAGTTCGACGCTCATCACTCATGGTGACGCCGGTTGGAGCTTGATGGCTAGGCGTGACATAGAAGTGATCACACAGTGAAGAGTGCTCATTGAATCTCAATCCTTGTTCATCCACTTGATGCGGGTGTAACTGCGCGCCAGAGAGATTGAAGATGTGATTCGCTTCTTTGTAGCCGGGGTTCTCGACTCCGACTCGACTCTGATGGTTCATGAGCAAAGTCGAAATCAAATACAGCGCATTCTGCGAACCTAAGGTTATGAGGATCTCATCACTTTGGGCATGAATACCGCGCTGTGGGAGCACCCTTGTGCGTATCTGTTCGACCAGCATGTCGACGTCTTTATCGACCTTGTCGCAAAGCCAGCGGTGATCATGTGGGTCTGAGGTGACCTTTCTTGTCGCTTCTCGCCATTGAGCTAATGGGAAGTCATTGATAGAGGGTTGGCCAAAAATAAATGGGTATTGGTAACAACTCCAATGCGAGGGTTTGACGATGCGTGGGTATTGGCCCAATTGCAGCTTAACGCGTTTGCTCCAATCCGGTGCATTGTCGCTGTCGGCTGATTCAAAATGATCCAAACTCGCGTCGATAGTATCACTCGGGTTTTCATACTTTTCTGAAAGGTAATAACCACTGCGAGGCTTACTGATGAGGTAGCCATCGTCGAGCAAACTGTCGTACACCAACGAGACAGTATTGCGTGAAACACCCAATTGGCTAGACAGCTTACGACAAGACGGAAGCGCTTGTTCAGCCGGAAAAATACCATTCAATATCGCCGTCACCAAATAGCTACGTACTTGTTCTTGCAGGCTTCTTTTGGAATCAAACTCGATGAAACAATTGTGATTTATCGCCATGAGATACAGTCCTTATTCTCAGTGAACCTCAGTCCAATTTGTATAAAAGAGCAAGAAATGCGCCAGAGTTCATATTGATGTTTTAAGAGTGTGTTTTGCTCTCTCTCAACCCCGAAAATTACGTTGTCCCAAACTAGAAAATCGTTCTGTCCCAACCTGAAAATTAAATTGGCTCTACGTCTCCGATGCATTCCGTTCATAAAGTAAAGGCAGGCAAATAATCTCGATAAGGAAAGCGTATGAAACAGGGAATGACGATGAAGGCATGGGTTTCAACAGCGGCAGCGACAGTTGTACTCGGTTGTTTTGGAGTCGCACAAGCATCGGAGCTTGCAGCCATCGAAAAGCAAGGCTTCATGAAAGTGGCGACAGAAGACAACTACTCTCCATTCAACTATATCGACCGCGGTAAGCCTGCGGGGATTAACAAAGATTTGCTTGATGAGTTACGTGAATATTCGAAGTTCGATATCGAACAAGAGATCTTACCTTGGACAGGACTACTCGCTTCGGTATCTGCGGGTCAATATGATGTGGCGTTAACTGGCGCGATCATTACCGATGCTCGCTTGAAGGCCTTTGATTTCACTCCACCTATCGCTTCAGCGCAGCATTACTTCTTAACCAGAGCTGACGCGGAAGATATTAATACGGTAGCCGATTTAGATGGAAAAACAGTGGGCTTACAAGCGGGCAGTGCTTTGCTAGAAAGGCTTCCAGAGCTCGAAGTGATGCTCGAAGCACAAGGCAAATCTTTGGGTAAAGTGGTGCAGTATCAATCCTACCCAGAAGCGTATTCCGACTTGGCAATCGGCCGAATAGACTATGTGATCAACAGTGTGGTTTCAGTTAACGAGGTAGTGAAGTCGAAGTCAAAGGTATTCAAAAAAGGCGAAGCAGTCTCTGGCCCAGGTTTCGTTAGCTGGCCAGTTCCTAAAGATAATCCTGAGCTTTTGGCTTACCTAACGGAATTCTTCCTACACCTTGAGCAAACAGGAAAAATGGCAGAGTTGCAGAAGAAGTGGTTCGGTGAATCGTTCGACCAACTCCCTTCAGAAGCCATCACTTCGGTTGAGCAGTATCACAAGCTAACAGCCGTTCAATAGATGAATAAGCATGCGCCGACACAAACAGTTAGCGGCTGTTTGTGTCCATGCCAATGGGTTCAAAGCGGTTTAACCCATGAGTCTTTGGCGCACAATCTATCGAAAGAAGTCGCTGATCAAAGAGGTCGTTTATGGATTATTACGCTTGGGAACAGTTACTACAGGGCGCGTGGGCAACGGCATGGATATCGGCAGTATCGATTGTATTAGGTGTCGTCATCGGCTTAATGATTGCCTTGGTTAGAATGATGAAAATCCCGTTTGTGGATCAAATGTTGGGCATTTATGTTAGTTGGGCACGAGCAACGCCTTTGGTTACGTTGGCTCTGTTTATTTTCCTTTCTTTTCCGTCATTTGGCATCAATTTAGATAAACACGTTTCTGCTATTTTAGCTCTCACACTCAATACATCGGCATTCAATGCAGAGATTTGGCGCAATGCCTTTCTTAACTTTTCAAAAGGACAAATGGAAGCGGCAGAAGCCATTGGTATGAGACGTATCACTTATTTTCGCCGCATCATGTTCCCGCAAATGGTGATCATGAGCCTACCAGCGCTAGTCAATGAGATGTCGTTCTTAATCAAAGGCAGCCCAGCGATTGCGGTGATCGGCATCGTCGACCTAACTCGTGTCACCAATCGAATCTCTGCGGTTACCTATGAACCACTTGGGCCGATTCTATGTGCCGGTGCCATTTACATGTTGATTATTGGCGTGTTGGTGAAGTTGCAAGCGGTGGCTGAAAACCGAGCTACTTATCTGCAGTAGTAAGTGTGGCTATCAGTAATCTACCTCAGTCACAGCTATCAACAACAACCACAGTTTAGCCGTCATGGCTACTTGGTCAGAAACACCATTTACCTGCTTGTGATGCGTTATTGAGCGGGTAAGTTTAAGGAGTAAATATGGAAGAATGGAATATTATCTGGCAACAAAAAGAGCTGTTTGCTTCAGGGTTTGTGACCACATTTTATCTTTTTGTTTCGTCTTCAATCTTGAGTTTCATCATTGGCATCGGTTTGTTGTATTGCCTCGAAAACTCAAAACTTGGTGTGAAGTACACCATCAATAGTTTGATAGGCATGATGCGCACCTTGCCGTTTCTTATCTTAGCGTACCTGCTCTATTACGGGTTGCCGCAGGTTGGTATTCGACTCGATGCGATTACAGCGGGAATCATCGCGCTAAGTCTCTATCACGGTACCTATTTTTGTGAGATTTTCCGAGGTGTTCGTAAAGGATTAGAGCCAGGTTACATCGAAGCGGCGCACGCTTATGGCTTCTCTAAATTCAAAACATTTACCCGAGTTATTACCCCAAATGTGTTGTTTAAGTCGGTTCCACTGATCACGAACCAACTCATCATCTGCTTAAAAGACACTGCGTTTCTTAGCATCATCACCGTCGCAGAAATTACCGCGGCCGCCAACAGCATTCAATCGACCTACTTCATCCCATTGAATGCGTTCATCATTGCTATCGCGCTCTACTGGGTTGTGAGTATTGCACTTGAAAGCATCACCAAACGAATCCAAACCAAAGTTGAACTTAGAGGACTTAGCCATGCTTAAACAATCAGAGATTATTGAAACGGAAGCACCGATTAACCCTTCTTTGGGCGTGAATTTGGAAGTGATTGAGTGCGAGTCACTATTGGAAGAACGAGAGACGATCATCAAGGTTGAAAACCTGTCGAAACAGTTTGATGGCATCGAAGTACTGCGAGACATCAACCTCAACATCAACAAAGGCGATGTGGTGAGTATTCTCGGCTCGTCAGGTTCGGGGAAATCGACGCTACTGCGTTGCATGAACTGGTTAGAGCAGCCAGAGCGCGGCACGATTTTTATGGGTGATGAGCGTATTGGTATCAACTCTGAAACGGGTAAGCCACTCAAATACAAAGAGTTGGCGAAACTTCGAGAGCGTCTTGGAATGGTTTTCCAAAGCTTCAACTTATGGCCGCATCTCACCGTGTTGCAAAACGTCATGGAAGCGCTGGTTCATGTTAAGAAGATAGCGAAATCAGACGCCGAGGAGATGGCTCGTAAGCAACTCGACAAGGTTGGGATGTCACACAAACTAGAGAGTTACCCAAGCATGTTATCGGGTGGGCAAAAGCAACGTGTCGCGATTGCCAGAGCTCTCGCGATGGAACCGGATGTATTGCTGTTTGATGAGCCAACCTCCGCGCTCGACCCTGAATTGGTCGAAGAGGTGTTACTGGTAATGAAGAAGCTATCGCAAGAGGGTTACACCATGGTGGTGGTGACTCATGAGATGGAATTCGCGCGTCAGGTGTCGGATCAGGTGGTATTCCTTGAGAAGGGCATCTTGATTGAGAAATCCAACCCTGAGAAGTTCTTCACTAACCCAGATTCAACAAGGGTAAGGAAGTTCCTCAAGCTTGATTCATGAGCTAGATGATTCGCGCACCTTAATGTTTGATTGTTAAAAAACTCCGACTGAATCAGTCGGAGTTTTTGTATTTGTGTTGCTACCGCATTAAGAGGATGTGGTACTAGCCAATGCTATCAATGTGGATCACTACTGAGTCTGGTCGCCAGTATTCCAGTTCGCAGTCCATCAACTCGCCATCTTGCTTGTAGTTCACACGGCAGATCTTCAGCACCGGTTGACCCTCAGCCAAATTTAATGCCTTGGCGACATGCGCAGGGGCAGAGGTGGGTATCACATCAAAGCGCGATCGTTTGGTCTCGTAGCCGTATTTTTCTCGGTAGATGCCTGTCAGCGACATGGTGAGGTTTTCTGACAACACCTTCTCAAACAACGGCGCTTTTAAGACGTTTTCAACAAACAGCACCGCTCTGCCATCAATAAAGCGTAATCGCTCAATCACGTGTATCGGGGTTATCTGTTCTATTTCTAATGCTTTGGCGTAATCGCCTGCGGCCATTTCTGTGCGGGTGCTGAGCAACTTGGTTGCTGCAATACGATGTTGTTCGCGAATCATTTGATGAAAGTGAGAACGTGACAATGGGTTATAGCGAACACGTTCGGGTGACACATACCAGCCACGGCGCTCTTCTCGGTATATCAAACCTTCGGTTTCCAGAGACACCAACGCATCTTTGAGCGTGATTCGTGTGGTGGAAAACAGTTCGCTAAGGTTTCTTTCTGATGGCAGTTTTTGCCCTTCGGTGAAGATACCTGATTGAAGCTGCTCTCGAATACTCGCCTTAATTCTTCCTAACTGTGTCCCTGATTGCCCGGTGCCCAATGTTCTCATTACTGATCTAGTCCATAAGTTCGTGTGCTTAATAAGGTAAACCATGGAGTTAACAGGAATGTGACAGTAAACAATGGCTTATTGTCATATGAGTGAAATATAACTGCCACGTAAATGCACTCGAACTGTCAAATAACTTACGGCAAACCGTCACATTCCGGCTATAGCATACAAAACGAACTTACTGACCTAGTCCAGAGGGATAGAGACAATGAAAACTTTGCTTAGCCGTTCAACTGTATCGCCAGCCAAACTGATTGGTTCACCTGCAAAATTAATCGGCGCAACGCTAATAACGGCAACACTTTCAATGCCAGCGATGGCGAAGGATGCTGATCTTGAGTCACTGATTGAAGCCGCTCAAAAAGAGGGTGCGGTTTACAGTGTAGGTATGCCAGACAGTTGGGCAAACTGGAAAGGCACATGGACTGATCTGAAAGCAAACTACGGTTTGAAGCATCAGGATACAGACATGAGCTCGGCTCAAGAGATCTCGAAATTTGAAGCAGAGAAAAGAAACGCAACTGCAGATATCGGTGATGTTGGTTTCGCCTTTGCACGTGTCGCTGTGCAGAAAGACGTAACGCAGCCATACAAGCCAACGACTTGGGATGACATTCCAGATTGGGCGAAAGACAAAGATGGTCACTGGGCTCTGGCTTACACAGGTACTATCTCGTTCATTTCAAACAATAATCTTGTTGAAGATGCCCCAAAATCTTGGAGTAACCTACTAGAAGGCGACTACAAAGTCACTGTTGGTGACGTAGGCGTAGCAGCACAAGCAAACAACGCGATTCTAGCGGCTGCATTTGCTAACGGTGGTGATGAGTCGAACCTAAAACCAGCGATTAAATTCTTTGGTGAACTAGCGAAGCAAGGCCGTCTATCTTACACAGATCCAAGCATTGCGAACCTTGAAAAAGGCGAAGTGGAAGTCGCGATCATGTGGGACTTCAACGCATTGAACTACCGCGACAAGATCGACCGTGAGCGCTTTACGGTAAGCATTCCACAAGATGGCTCAGTGATTTCTGGTTACACCACCATCATTAACAAATACGCACAAAACCCGAACGCGGCGAAGTTGGCTCGTGAATACATCTTCAGCGACCAAGGCCAAATCAACCTAGCAGAAGGTTACGCACGCCCAATCCGCAGCAACATTACGCTACCTCAATCAGTACAAGACAAGCTGATCTCAAACGATGAATACAGCAATGTTCACCCAGTGACTGACTTCTCAGCATGGGAAAAATCAGCACGTCGCCTGCCACGTCAATGGCAAGAAAGCGTATTGATTCACCAGCAATAACCCCGCTTAACACACCACCTGTAACGGGTGGCTTATAGAAACAAGCAATAGAGATTAGACCATGAGCAATAAGGTTATCCTTGTTGTTCTAGATGGACTGAACTATCAGGTAGCCCGTGATTGCATGGGCTACCTGAACGGTCTTCTAGAACTAAGTGATATGCAGATAAAACAGGGCGATTCGCACAATGAACAGAGCGATTCGTACAATAAACAGAGCACTTCGCAGAGCACGCAAAAAAACAAGCTGCGCGCCACGCTTTACCCTGTGCAATGTGAGCTGCCATCTATGTCACGCCCGCTGTATGAGTGCATTTTAACTGGGGTTCGCCCTGTCGAAAGTGGCATCGTTAACAACCAAATCGTGCGTTTATCGAATCACGAGTCGATCTTTAGCTTGGCTAAATCGCAGGGCAAAGTGACGGCTGCTGCGGCATATCATTGGGTGAGTGAGCTGTATAACCGAGCGCCGTTTGACGCTGTGCGTGACCGTTTTACCAACGATGAAAGCATGAACATTCAACACGGCTGTTTCTACCATTGGGACCACTACCCAGATGAAGCCTTGTTCTTGGATGCAGAGCACTTGCGCGTGACTCATCAGCCTGATTTTTTACTGATTCACCCAATGAACATTGACGACATGGGACACAAGCATGGGCTGGATTCTCGCCAGTACCGTAATAGTGCTCGTGGCGCGGATATTTACCTATCAAACTATCTTGAGAAATGGGTAGACGATGGTTATCAAGTGATCATCACCAGTGACCACGGCATGAACAATGACTTGTCTCACGGTGGCATTCTGCCTGAAGAGCGTGAAGTGCCATTCTTTGTGATTGGCGATAAGTTCACACACCAAGCCTGTTCAGTGAAACAGACCGATATCTGCGGCAGCGTCTGTCAGTTACTCAACCTTGAACACGATAAATCTTACACTCAGGAATTGTTGGCCTTATGAGCAGTTCTGTAATTACGCAGAGCGATGGCTCTGCGCTTCAACCCAAAACCAAATCTTTGTTTCAACGCTTCAAGCCCGCTTTGTGGCTTGCGCCTTTCGCGCTGTTTTTCTATCTGTTCCAACTGGCACCTATGGTTTGGGTGCTGATCAACAGCTTCTTCTACGACGATGAGCTCTCTCTCGAAAACTATTCTGAAATATTCGATTCTGCCTTCATGATGCAGGCCTTCGGTAACAGTTTATGGCTGTCGATTTGGTCGAGCATTGTTGGTTTAGCGATCGCGACTCTGCTCGTCTCATCATTGCGCCGCGTTGATTCTAAAATCCGCGATGCGGTGATTGCCTTCACCAATATGAGCAGCAACTTCTCAGGCGTGCCTCTGTCGTTCGCATTCATCATCATCTTGGGCACCAACGGTGCGATCACCTTATTGCTCAAGCAGTATGGATTACTGGGCGATTTTGACTTGTACGGCAAGTGGGGTTTGCTGGCGATTTACATCTACTTCCAGATCCCATTGGCGGTGTTGTTGCTCTATCCAGCGTTTGATGCTCTGAGTGACGACTGGCAAGCCGCTTCGGCACTGCTTGGCGCGAAAACTTGGCAGTACTGGACCAAAATCGCGCTGCCTGTGCTATCTCCGGCTTTGTTCGGCACCTTCATCATCTTGATTGCCAATGCGATTGGTGCGTATGCGAGCGTGTATGCGTTGACCTCGGGCAACTACAACGTGATTACGATTCGAATTGCGAGCTTGGTATCGGGCGACCTGTTCCTAGAACCCAACCTAGCTGCCGCAATTTCCGTGATTCTGATGGCGATGCTGGCCTTCATCACCGTGATTAACCAATGGCTGATCAGCAAAAGCTACGCAGGGAAGAGAAAGTAATGAACACCGTAAATACTCGCTTTCATAAAACGGTTGTCTATTCGATTGTCGGCACCATGATGATTCCGATCTTAGCGACCTTTATCTACTCGATCTCCTCGCGTTGGGGCGCCACTATCCTGCCGGATGGCTTCACGTTAGATTGGTACATCAACCTGCTGACGGATCCTCGCTTCTTGCAAGCCTTTGGTCGTTCACTGTTTATCTGCGTGGCGGCACTGTCATTGAGTGTGGTATTGGTCTTGCCTGCGATTTTCGTGGTGTTTTACTATTTCCCGAAGCTCGACAAGGTGATGAACATCCTGATCTTATTGCCGTTCGCGGTGCCGCCAGTAGTGTCGTCAGTCGGCTTGCTTCAGCTGTATGCAGACAGCGAAATCTCACTGATAGGCACACCGTGGATCTTGATTGGTACTTACTTCACCATCGCGCTGCCATTCATGTACCGCGCGATTGCCAACAGCTTTGAAGCGATTAACTTGCATGACTTGATGGATGCAGCACACTTGCTCGGTGCAAGTACCACCAAGGCGTTCTTGTTGATTATTCTGCCAAACCTTAAGAAAGGCTTAATGGCGTCCCTGTTCTTGTCGTTCTCGTTCCTATTAGGTGAGTTCGTGTTCGCCAACATCTTGGTGGGTACACGTTACGAGACACTGCAAATCTACCTATACAACATGCGTCAAACCAGCGGCCACTTCACGTCAGCCCTAGTGATGACGTACTTCCTGTTTATTTTCTTACTGACTTGGTTGGCAAGTCGTTTCAGCCAGGGAACAAAATAATGAGCTATGTAAATGCGAAAAACTTCACCAAGCGCTTTGGTGACAACACGGTGTTTGAAGATATTGAATTTTCAATCGAGAAGGGCGAATTCATTACTCTGCTTGGCCCAAGTGGCTGTGGTAAATCGACTCTGCTGCGCAGCTTGGCTGGCCTAAACCCTGTCGATGGTGGCGAAATCTGGGTTAATGGTGAAGAGATTACTCACCAAGTACCGCAACAACGTGGCATCGGCATGGTGTTTCAATCTTATGCCCTGTTCCCGAACATGACGGTTGAAGGCAACATTGCGTTTGGCCTCAAGATGAAAAAGCTTGCTGCTGACGAGATTAAGCACGAAGTCGCGAAAGTGATTGGGCTGGTGGATTTAACGGGCAAAGAGAAATTCTACCCGCATCAGCTATCAGGCGGTCAGCGTCAGCGTGTGGCTTTGGCAAGAGCCTTGGTGGTGAAACCGCGTATTTTGTTGTTGGATGAGCCGCTTTCGGCGTTGGATGCGAAGATCCGAAAGCACTTGCGCCAACAGATCCGAGATATTCAAAAAGAGATGAATCTGACCACGATCTTCGTGACTCATGATCAGGAAGAAGCGATGATCATGTCTGACCGTATCTTCTTGATGAATAAAGGTGAGATCGTACAAGCGGGTACACCCGAAGAGATATACACTCAACCTGCCAATGAGTTCGTTGCTGGGTTCATGGGGCACTATAATTTGGTGCAAGCAAACCAAGCCAAGCAACTTTTCAACATTGAAACGGAATGGAAAGTGGCGATTCGACCGGAATCTATCTACGTGAAAGAGCAAGGTCGACAATATGGCGAACATATCTCTGTGCCAAAAACCGGTACCATTCGCAACCACCAGCTCTTGGGTAACGTGATTCGCTACCAAGTGGACGTTGATGAGTGTGAATTAACCGTCGACTTGCTTAACCGTTCTTCTGAACGACTATTGGCAAATGGCAGCCAACTTGAACTCCTGTTTAACCTAAACGAAATTCAACCTGTGAGAGCCTAAGATGTTCAAACCTTTGTATGTATTTGATATGGACGAAACGCTGATCAATGCTGATGCAGCAATGCTTTGGAATGAGTTCTTGGTTGAAAAGGGCATTGCCACTGCGCCCAACTTTATTGAAGAAGATAAGCGCTTAATGGGCCTGTATTCGGAAGGTAAATTGAATATGGAAGATTACCTCACGTTTTCCATGCAGCCATTGGCCGATATGCCAACAGAGCAAGTGACTGCGTTGGTGGAAGAGTGTGTTGAACAGCATATTTTGCCTAAACAGTTCAAGCAGTCGAAACCTTTGATTGAGCAGCTTGAGAATGATGATATTGATATGCTGATCATCTCTGCCAGCGTGACTTTCTTAGTGGAAGTGGTGGGTCGTAAGATTGGTATCGAGAATGCACTTGGTATTGATTTGATTGAAAACCAAGGTCGTTTCACGTCTCAGATCTCTGGTGTGCCAAGCTACCGTGAAGGCAAAGTGACGCGTTTAAAAGAATGGTTAGACAATCAAGAAACCAACTATTCAGATATACACTTTTATACGGATTCAATCAACGACTTACCTTTGTGTGAACACGCTGATTTTGCGTACCTAGTGAATCCATGCCCGCGTTTGAAAGCACTGGCCGATCAACCGAATTGGTCGATTTTAAACTGGGATTAACGTGAATCCTATATTCGAATTAGCTTCGTTTTAGAACTTATCAAGCCGCTGACTACAGCGGCTTTTTGTTTGCCAGTGAATGAGATTTGGTGGAATTCTCTAATCTGTACTTTCCATTTAAAATCTCACATGTAACAACTTAATAACATCTCTTGCTTGATTGTAAATCAAACCACCATCTTTCAATCCCTTGATAGCGCTCACTTTCTTGTTACTAGAGATTGCGTGTAACAAATATTTTACAATTTGATGGGTTTTTAGCGTGATTGCCCATTTCTCTCCATCCATTCCAATCTGTCAGCTTGTGAGCCAAATTTAGTTAAGGACAAAAAACACACAACCATTTCATAAAAAACGTAACACAAAACCAATAGGTACAAGGAGAAAGTTCATGGTGGATACATACAACCCGCTTGGCACGGATGGATTCGAGTTTGTTGAATACACGGCCGTTGACCACAAGGGAATAGAGCAACTTAAAGCGCTGTTTGTGTCACTTGGTTTTGCTGAGATAGCCAAGCACCGCTCAAAAGAAGCTTGGCTGTATCGACAAGGTGATATCAATTTTATCGTCAATGAACAGCCTCACAGCCAAGCGGAAGCGTTCGCTAAAGTTCACGGCCCATCGGTGTGTGGCATGGCGTTTCGTGTCAACGAAGCAACAGCTGCAATGGAGCAAGCGTTTAAGGGTGGCGGTGAAGAGTACAAGACAGAAATAGGGCCGATGGAGCTTAGCATTCCTGCCATTTACGGCATCGGTGAAAGCCTGCTCTATTTTGTGGATCGCTACGGCAAGCAGAGCATCTACGACGTTGATTTCCGATTCTATGATGACGCGCAAGAGCGCATGGCGAAAGCCGACGTAGGCCTTTATGAGATCGATCACCTCACGCACAACGTGAAACAAGGCAATATGGATCTGTGGTCTGGTTTTTATGAGCGTATCGGTAACTTTCGTGAGATTCGCTACTTCGACATTGAAGGTAAGCTGACAGGCCTTGTGAGCCGTGCCATGACCTCACCATGTGGCAAGATCCGTATTCCAATCAATGAGTCTTCAGATGACAAATCACAAATTGAAGAGTTCATTCGTGAATACAACGGCGAAGGTATCCAACACATCGCGCTTGCTACGGATGACATCTACAAAACGGTGAAAACCCTGCGTGATCGCGGCATGGACTTTATGCCAACCCCAGATACCTACTATGAGAAAGTTGACGATCGTGTAAAAGGCCACCGGGAAGATACCGATCTGTTGCGTGACCTACGCGTTCTGATTGATGGTGCGCCGACCAAAGACGGCATCTTGCTGCAAATTTTCACGCAGACAGTAATCGGGCCTGTGTTCTTTGAAATCATTCAGCGTAAAGGCAACGAAGGCTTTGGCGAAGGCAACTTCAAGGCGCTGTTTGAATCGATTGAAGAGGACCAGATTCGTCGAGGAGTATTAGACGATGCATAAATGGATCTCGTTTCCTCATCGGGAGGGGGTGTGCTCTAAACAAGCGCATGCCGACTTCCCCGAAGAGGCAATTTATGAGCGAGAAGCGGGCCGAAGTGGATTCTTTGGCCCTGCCGCTCACTTTCATCACCAACATGCCCCAACAGGTTGGTCGGAGTGGGAAGGTGATTTACGCCCTCGCGCTTTTGATTTTACGCTGGTGGAAAAAGCCAGCCAGATAACCCCTTGGGCGGTGCCTCATCTTTTGCACAACGCTGACTGCAAAATCCGAGTGTGGCGCATGGACGAGAAGATGGATTTCTTGGTGCGTAATTCTGATGGTGATGAGCTGCTGTTCATTCACCAAGGTAGCGCCGATCTCTATTGTGACTATGGTCATCTAGCCGTGAGTGAAGGGGATTACGTGATGATCCCGCGCTCAACCAACTGGCGTTTAGAGCCAAGTGAGCCGATGTTCATCTTGATGATTGAGAACACAGACGCGGCTTACTCCCTGCCAGAGAAAGGCATGGTCGGTAATCACGCGGTGTTTGATCCGGCGGTGCTCGACATACCTTCTATCAATGAGCAATTCCGCGCTCAGTATTCAGAAAATCAAACTCAGGTTCAGGTGAAACGCCACGACAAAGTCAGTGTGATCACCTATCCGTTCAATCCATTGGATGCAATTGGTTGGCATGGCGACTTAGCGGTGGTGAAAGTGAATTGGCGCGATATCAGACCGCTGATGTCACATCGTTACCACTTGCCACCGTCAGCACACACCACTTTTGTTGGCGCAGGCTTTGTGGTGTGCACCTTTGTACCACGCCCGATTGAGAGCGATCCAGGTGCATTGAAAGTGCCGTTCTACCACAACAATGATGACTACGACGAAGTGCTGTTCTATCACGCAGGTGACTTCTTTAGCCGCGATAATATTGAAGCGGGTATGGTGACTTTCCACCCGGCGGGCTTCACTCATGGGCCTCATCCTAAAGCCTTTAAGGCTGGGCAAGCGCATAAGAAAAAGTTCACCGATGAAGTCGCGGTGATGATCGATACTCGCCACGCGCTGCAGTTCTCTGACGAACTCGATAACGTTGAGAACAAAGAATATGTCTACAGTTGGCAAGACACGGGTTTGCAAGAGACAGGTTCTCAAACCATGGCTGACGATAAGAAGTAAGGGGCAAGGATGAAATTAGCAACCAAGAAAAATGGCACTCGCGACGGTCTATTGATGGTCGTAAGTAAAGATCTTAAACAATGTGTAGCTGCCACCGAAATTTTCCATGCGATGCATCTAGCGCCAACCATGCAGGTAGCATTGGATAACTGGGACAGCGTGGCTTCTCAGTTAGAAGAGTTATACACCTCGTTAAACAACGGGCATGTGACTGGCAGTGAAGTGTTTGCATCTCAGTATTGTGAATCACCTCTGCCACGCGCATATCAATGGGCGGATGGCAGTGCTTATGTAAACCATGTTGAACTGGTGCGTAAGGCGCGTGGTGCTGAAATGCCAGAAAGCTTCTGGGTTGATCCATTAATGTATCAAGGCGGCTCAGATGCGTTTATCGGCCCTTGTGACAATATCGAATTTGCCAGCGACGAGTGGGGCATCGATTTCGAAGGTGAGGTTGCGATTGTGACCGGTGATGTACCGATGGGCGCTAGTGCTAAGCAGGCGCATGATTCGATTCGTCTGCTGATGTTGGTGAACGATGTGTCGCTGCGCGGTTTGATTCCGGCGGAGCTTGCTAAGGGTTTTGGCTTCTTCCAGTCTAAACCGTCTTCTGCGTTCTCTCCGGTTGCGGTAACACCTGATGAGCTTGGCGAGCAATGGAAAGGCAGTAAGGTACATTTACCGTTGACATCGACCTACAACGACCAGCCTTTTGGTTGTCCGAATGCCGGTGTAGATATGACCTTCAATTTTGCAGAGTTGGTTGTGCATGCAGCTAAAACTCGACCATTATCGGCAGGCGCGATCATAGGTTCAGGCACGGTATCGAATAAGCAAGGCACTGACCACGGCACCTCAATTGCCGAGGGCGGCGTGGGCTATTCATGCATTGCCGAGGTGCGCATGATTGAGACGATTCGCGATGGCAAACCTTCGACTCAATTCATGTCGTTTGGCGACTCGATTCGCCTAGAGATGTTTGATACGGCGGGTGATTCCATTTTTGGTGCGATTGACCAAAAAGTTAGCCAATATCGAGCGTTATAACCCATATTATAAAGATTCAGCTCGAGCGAGATCATTGTATGAATCAGAACATGACACTTTACGGTTATTGGCGCTCTTCGGCCGCCTATCGGGTGCGTATTGGATTGAACCTAAAGCAACTCGACTATGAGTCTAAATCGGTGCATTTGGTGCGTAATGGCGGCGAGCAGCATGACCCACAATATCGTGAGCTCAACGCCAGTGAATTAGTGCCCGTGCTGGTGGATGGTGAAGTTCAACTCAATCAGTCACTGGCTATTCTTCAATATCTCGATGAACACTATTTGTGTGAGAGCAGCCCTGACTCCTCGCTCATTCCAGAGCAAACACCGCTGCGTTATCAAGCGTTGGCTATGGCTCAGGATATTGCGATAGAAATTCACCCTCTGAACAACCTGCGCGTGTTGCAGTATTTGGAGCGAGAATTGTCTTGCGAGCAAGAGGCGAGAATGGACTGGCTTCATCATTGGATGAACCAAGGTTTCCGTGCTCTAGAAGAGAAACTGGCAAAGCACAGAAAAGCACACGGTGATTCGGTGTATAGCCTCACCGATTCACCATGCATTGTCGATATTTGCTTGGTGCCACAGGTGTATAACGCGCTGCGTTTTGGCGTTGATATGTCACCTTATCCGCTGATTAACTCAATTGTCGAAGCGTGCAATCAGTTACCTGCTTTTATTGAGGCGATGCCAGAGAATCAAGCGGATGCGAATGATTCCATGTAGATTCACTGATGTAAACGCAAATACTTTTCCCTTACGCTACCAAAACCGTTTTTGGACTATTCTGTTCTAGCCTGATTGCTCATTTAGCAATATACGAATATCTTCACGTATTGGAAAGTCGCTTGATTGAGTGTGCAGTTTTATTGGTGCAGATTAGTATCAATGAAACGGGAGAAGTCATGATCATTAGTATACCAACCGGAGAACGCGCCTCCGGTTGGTATGTTGTTACATCGAAAATATAATCAAGCTGTTACCACTTATACTTCCAACCCGCTTGAGCTAGATAGAATTTCTGGCTGTTGTCTGAACCACTGGTTAGGCCCGCAGACTTAGACTCATCCCACTTGGTTTCTTCGTAAGCCATACCTACCCACAACGTTGATTTAGGGCTCAGTTTATAGTCGATATTCAAACCTAAACGCAGCCCGTCGTCTGTCTCATTGACGACGTTGTAGTTGTTTGACGCATCATAGATTTTCTCGTTGATGAAGTAGCGGAAATAAGGCATCACGCTCCATTTGTCATTAATTTTAGTTGGGAAGTACCCACGAATCTGGTTTTGTTCCCAGTTCTTGTTTTGGTCGTTATCCCAAGTCCAATCGGTGTATAGGTAGACTTTTGCTGTGAAACTATCACTGTGTTTATACGCAAAACCATGCTCCGCTTCCCACTCGTAATCGTTCTCTCCTACGAAGCGATCATAGTAGTAAAACGCATCCCAGTAAGAGAATGAGAGTTTATCGGTGATCTTAAACTCACCACTAGGCATTATCCAGTACAGGTTGTTGCTGCCACGAGCATCTGTTCCCGGTGCAGAGTCGTTAGATTCTTTTCGGTATGTAGCGTTCAGATTAAAGACCACATCATCGTTGCGAACTAAGTTACGAGTCGCACCAATCTGAGTACGGTTTCGTTGAAACGAGTTATCTGTGTTATTTAGATCCTCAGTGATCGAACGGCGCGCCACTTTATGTTCAAGAAAATAGCTCCATTTGGAGTTAGGGCTATTAATGAATAGCTGTGCGACTGGGGTGAGTTTGTCTATCACTGCATTGCCATCAGGGTCTCTGTGCCCTTCAAACTTTTCCATTTCCATGTAAATGTTCGACGCAACGTTCCACTCAGAGGTAAAGTTTTGGGTTAGCTCTTCCGTTTCAACTTTTACGGCGTTGTCTTCAGTCGCAAGCGCGAGACTAGGTAGAAGCAGTGCTAGTAGGGTAGCTCCAGACTTTTTATTTATCATTTTTATTATTCCTAGGACGAATTATTGGTAGTTCACTGAATGGCCGAATGGGTAAATAACGTCACCGTTGTCATTTTTTACATCTACTGGAAGAGTTCCTGTTGGTGCGTTCAGAGGCAGTCCCGTTTGAGGGTTTAAAAACAAGGTGCGAATACCAGAGCTAATGTTTGCTTCAAGTGAATTGCGGTCATTGTTGGTCACGTCGAACCCTGTGATACCGTAAATAGCGATGTTCGCTTGTACACCGTCTACATGGGCAATGTCGTAAGGATTACGCGTTGAAATCATCACCAGTTTTTTGCCTTCAGCGTTCGCGATATCTACGATTTTCTGAGCATTTGCCGCGTGGCCCATTAGGTTGTATGTCGACATGATAATCAGATCGGATTTTACAATGGTGCTACGAAGCTCATTTTCATTTAAGTTATCTTCCATTAATGCCGCTTTCTGCTCGCTAATGAACATTGGGTGATTACCTGTCTCTTGTTTCACAACGTTCAGGTACTTGGTTACAAGTGCATTGCGGCTATCTTCATCAGAAATAACTAGGATATTGCTGGCTTCACTTGGATCGACAGGCAATACATTATTTTGGTTTTCAATAAGCGTGATTGATGCATCAGCGACCTTTTTCTCTTCAAGTTTGTTCGCTTCAGAGCCTACTGAGTCGATGGCAAACTGTTTGTCTGTGGTTTGGTAAACCAGACCCATTTGAAGCTTTTTCTTTATAACGCGAGTTGCGGCTTCTTTCATACGCTCAAGGAACTCTGGATTGGTTTCCATTTTGTCTTCTAGGTAGACAAATAGGCTTTCCAACTGTTTGATTTCATCTCGGTTGGTAATTTGAAGCGGCATCAAAGCAATATCAGCACCGGCGTAAAGTGAAGCGTGAACTGCGTAGTTGCGATCAAAGTTGTCAGCGATGGCCCCCATATCGAGCGCATCGGTCACAATTAGCCCATCAAAGCCAATTTTGTCACGTAAAACCCCAGTCAAAATAGGTTTGGAGAACGTTGCAGGGATTAGCATTTCTTTGTCACTTAAGGTCGCTTGGATCATAGTGTCATCCACGCTTGGTAGCGTCACGTGCGCTGACATTATGGAATCGGTACCGTGCTCAATCGCGTACTTAAATGGAGCGAGGTCGATCGCTTCCCACTCTTCTCGTGAGTAGCTGACTTCTGGTAAATCGTAGTGTGAATCGACGCTCACGTTGCCATGCCCAGGAAAGTGCTTCAGTGCACTGATCACGCCAGCTTCATGAATACCATCCATGTAGGCGGTAGACATTTCATTGATCACATCAACATTGCTGCTGTACGAGCGCACACCAATGATCGGGTTGTTCTGGTTCACATTGACATCAACCACAGGGCCGAAGTTGTAGTTAATGCCTAAAGCGGACAGCTCTGAGCCGTGAATCTTGCCAGCAACGTAAGCATTGTTCGCGTCACCAGAGGCAGCTAGCGCCATGTTTCCTGGCATCTCTGTGCCATTCTGCAATCGAGTGACGTAACCGCCTTCTTGGTCAGTCGCGATGAGAAGAGGTAGGTTACTGCTCGCCTCTTGCAAGGCATCAGTGAACTCGACGATTTGATTCGAATTCACTAGATTTTGGCGAAATAGAATTACACCGCCGATATGGTAGTCGGTGATCATCGAGCTTATGTCATGGTTAATTCGAGTTACAGGGATCTCTTCATCGGTGTATGGGTCTTTGCCCCACGAGCGAAAATCCATCATCAATGTTTGACCGATTAACTCTCTGTTATTCATCGTACTTACGACGCTTTCAGCGTATTTTTCTGGTTGTTGCTGGTACTGCTCTAGGTCTTGATTACTGAATTTATTCATGCCACTCGAACAACCCACAACAGACAATACTGCTGTACTCAAAATGATCTTATTCAATTTCATCACTGCTTTTACCTAAGTTAAATCAACGTTTTTGGAACCAAACATGTACGTAGCAAAGAAACCCACGACATACGAAATAAGAAGACCAATAACAAACACCGCCATCCCTGCAAAAATACCGCTGTTAGAAGTCATTAATGGCACAGCGACGATACCCGATGGGCCAAACACTGTATTTAAACCGACTGGCATCCCTAAGTAAGAGACCAATCCAATAAAGAACCCGCCTGCTGCACCGCCAATACAAGCGGTAACAAACGGTTTTACTCGTGGAAGTGTGACGCCGTAAATCAGCGGCTCACCTATACCCAACAAACCAGGCACAATAGCCCCTTTGACTTGAGTGCGAAGAAGAGAGTCTTTTTGGGCTTTGAAGTACAACGCCATTGACGCGCCGACCTGACCGCCACCCGCCATCGCCAAGATTGGGAACAGAGAGTTAAAGCCTTGCGCTTCCATAAGTGCAAAATAGACAGGAACAAACCCTTGGTGAATACCAAACACGACAGAGATAAGAAATAGGCCAGCCAGTAAAGCGGCACCAAATGGGTTGTCGTTTAAGTTAAGGAATAACCAAGACATGCCTTTGAACAACTCGCCACCAATCGGCATGATCAACAAGTAGGTGACCGCGCCCATAATGAGAAGCGTGACGACAGACGTTAGGATCATATCGAGGTCATCGGGCATGTATTTTCGAACCAGTTTCTCTACGTAAGCACCGGTGATTGCCGCGAGTAATACCCCAATGATGTTGCCACGCGGGTCGATAGAGAATCCGAAAAACTCATTCATCCCTGAGTAGACGCCGGACGTGGCGGTTGGGTCATATCCCAAGACGAACAGTGAAGCCAGAATCGCCCCGTTAACGCCAGAGCCGCCAAAGGCTTGCTGGGCGTTATAGCCAATCAGAATGCTCAAAAAGGCAAAAAGGCCGGTACCAAATACTTTCATGTAGGCAACAAGGTCTAACAGCGACTTGCTTGGTTCTTGATCGATAATGTAGGTCTGCTCAAGTAAGGTTGCAAAACCAAGCAACAGACCCGCCGCGATAAAGCCAGGGATTAAGGGGGTAAAGATGGTAGCGAACTTACTAAGAAATCGCTGTACTCCACTGGTTTGCTTGCTCTTCATTTGCTTTTTTTGTTCAGCCGCAACCGTAGACAAATCTTCCTCTGCATTAGTTTGTTTTACGGTCGCTTCAGGCTGCTCAAGCATCAAGCTGTTCATCAGCTCAGAAGCTTGTTGCGCTTTACCTGGCCCAAGAATGATCTGAAGTTGTTCGTCACTCTCTACCACACCCAGAACGCCTGGGGTTTTCTTGATGGTATCCAGAGACGCTTGATTGATGTCTACGAGGGCTAAACGTAAGCGGGTCATGCAGTTCCCACATTTACGAATGTTGCCACTGCCGCCAACGGCCAACAGTAAAGCTTCAATCATGGTAGGCGTTATTTTTGCCATTTGAATTACCTTTTATAACTGAATTTAATTATTCGTCGGCGAGTGCAGTTCGGATGAAACCACCGCTTTTATTGAGTCGTGCACAGGCTTCTTCGGCGCTGATGCCAGCCAAAATCATGAGAATTGCGGTTTTGCAGTTGTTATTACAAGCGTTAAGCGCATATTCAGCGTGTTTGCTGTCAACTCCGGTTGCTTCAATAACAATGTTGATTTGACGTTGGACGAGTTTGGCGTTGGTCGCCTCTACATCAACCATCAAATTTCCAAACACTTTCCCACTGCGGATCATGGCGCCGCTGGTCAACATATTGAGAACCAATTTCTGAGCGGTACCGGCCTTCATTCTTGATGACCCAGTCACCACTTCAGGGCCGACAACTGGAGTAATCGCAATGTCTTCGGAATTTGCCATTGGAGATCCGGGGTTACATGAAATTGACACAGTGGTCGCTCCGATGAATCGAGCATAGGTGAGGCCACCCAACACATATGGAGTTCGACCGCTCGCGGCTATTCCGACGACTACGTCTGACTCTGTTAGCGCCAACGATTTTAAATCTGCTTGTGCGAGCGCAGGATCATCTTCCGCGTTCTCTACAGCTTTTAAGATGGCTTGGTGCCCGCCAGCAATAACGCCAATGACTTGTTCAGGGCTCGTGCCATAAGTCGGTGGGCATTCGCTTGCATCTAAAATGCCTAAGCGCCCAGAAGTGCCAGCGCCGATGTAGATTAATCGGCCACCTTTTGCAAAAGCACTTGTGATCGCGTCAACAGCTTTTGCAATGTGAGGAAGGACTTCTTCTACGGCTAACGCAACACGTTGGTCTTCTTTGTTGATGACGGCTAGCATGTCAATTGTTGATAGCTTATCAATGTCTGCGCTTGCAGGATTGCGGCTCTCTGTAACCAAATGGTTCAAATCGATCTTCATTACTTGTTCTCTTACCCAATACAAACTGAGGGCGATACTAAAGAATAAAATATTCCGTTTGAGTGATAAATATCACAGTTAGAGTTATTCTGAAGTGGTGATTTAGGTGGAATAATTGTGATAAATTTATACTAAATCCCAGGTATTCCGACTTAAGTGGCGGTTTGAACTGAATATTCATTATTCTTCATTAGGAATATTTTATTCTAAAATAATCGAGGTGAAATGTGTCAGTCGTGAATAAAATTGTCAGCCGTCGTACTCAGCTCTCTGCCAATGCGAGAAAAATTGCGGATTGGATAACATCAAATGTGGAACAGGCAGCCTCATTGACAAGCCAAGAACTGGCGCAAGCGACCAACGTGAGTCAATCAAGTATCGTGAAATTTACGCAGCGAATTGGTTTTAAAGGCTACAGTGAATTCAAGTTAGCGCTGACGGAGGATATAGGTCGAAAGCACGCCATTCAAACCACCCCACTGCACAGTAATATTCTGGCCGATGACCCATTCAGCGTTATTTCTCAAAAGCTTGTGCAAGAAAAAACCGATGCGATGATCCAGACAACCAATGCGCTGTCACTTGATACCTGCACGGAAGCTATTCGACTGTTAGATGGTGCCAATAGAGTGCAAGTCGTGGGTATTGGAGGCTCAGCACTCACGGCAAAAGAGTTTAGCTTTAAATTGCTGAAATTAGGCATTACCGCTTTAGCAGAACAAGACAGTCACGTTCAGATAGCGATAGCCCGTACGCTTACCCCGCAAGATGTCCAAGTTGTTATTTCGTTTTCAGGGGAAAGAAAAGATGTGTTAATCGCCGCAGAAACAGCAAAGGAGCAAGGTGTTAAGGTCATCGCTCTTACCTCCGCTCGTAAAAGTAAACTTCGAAGCATCGCGGATTTATCCTTTGATACGATTGCTGATGAAAGCCAATACCGAAGTTCATCGATAGCATCCCGAACAGCTCAAAACATTATTACTGATTTGCTGTTCATTGCATTAGTGAAGCAAAGAGATGAATCAGCAAGACAGCTTATTGATGACATCAACTCAGATATTCGTCAGGTTTCGCATAGATAACTGGTTACTTTACTTTCTTCTAGCTTGGATTTTTTGAGATAGGAACACTAAAGCGAAACAACACTCTTTATCTCTTCCAAAACCTCGGCGTTAGCGATAGCCCCGAGGTTTTCTACATTTTTGCCATTGATCACCTGTTTCACAGCCAACTCCACCAGTTTGCCAGAGCGTGTTTTTGGCACGTCGCTGATCGCAAATATCTGGCTTGGCACGTGTCTTGGCGAACAAGAGGATTTGAGTTTGCTTTTGATGGCTGTCAGTAACTTTTCATCTAAACTCACACCTTGCTGCAGCTGAACAAACAGCCATACCTGTTCATTGCGGTCGATGTTTTTACCGACTGCTATCGAATCGATGATGCCGTCAATGGTGTTCACTTGCTGATAGATTTCGGCCGTACCAATTCGCACGCCACCGGGGTTGAGTGTGGTGTCGCCTCGCCCGTAGAACAGGTAGCCGCCATGTTCGCTCTGTGCGACTTCATCACCGTGATGCCACACATTGTCGAACCTATCCCAATAGGTGCTGTGATAGCGCTCTCCGGTGTCATTCCAAAAGCCAGCGGGGAAGTTGGGTAGGGAGTTGGTGCATACTAATTCGCCACGTTCGTGATCGACCTTTTGACCAGACGAATTGAACACCTTGATGTCGACGCCGAGCCCGGCCTGTTGGCACTCACCGCGATACACAGGCGAGATTGGGTTACCCAAAACAAAGCAGCCACAAATATCCGTGCCGCCAGAAATCGACGCTAAATGCAGGTCTTGCTTGATGTGCTTGTAAACGTAATCGAACTGCTCTGGGTAAAGCACAGAACCCGTCGAGCACAGTGTTCTCAAATGAGGAAGCGAGTGACTGTCTATTGGCGAGAGTTCGGCTTTCTCAATCGCTTCTATGTACTTGGCTGAGGTGCCAAATGTCGATACGTCAGCACGCTGCGCTAAATCCCATAGAACGTTAGGTTGCGGGTAAACCGGGCTACCATCAAAGATAACCAAACAAGCACCGCTGGCGAGCGCAGATACGTGCCAGTTCCACATCATCCAACCACAAGTGGTGTAGTAGAACACGCGATCTCTTGGTTTAATATCGCAATGAAGCTGATGCTCTTTTAGGTGGTTGATGGTAGTGCCACCGACAGAATGCACTATACATTTGGGTTTGCCTGTGGTGCCGGAAGAGTAGAGTACAAACAACGGTTCATTGAAGCCGACACGAGTAAATCGAAGAGGTTTTGTCTGATAGTGATTAATGATGCTGTGCCAGCTTAGAATCGACACATCATGTTCAACTTTTTTCTTCTCTAAATCGCTCTTCTCTAAGTCATTACTCGGTTTCAAATAACCGATCTCACACACCTGTTTTAATTCGTTTAAGTGTTCGATGATTTCACGGTTCTTGCCCGCCATATCGAACGTTTTGCCATTGAAGGTGTAACCGTCACAGGTGAACAGCACCTTAGGTTTCACCTGTCCGAATCGCTCAATCACACTCTCTACTCCAAAATCAGGCGAGGTCGATGTCCAAATCGCGCCTAAGCTGGTGGCGGCTAGCATGGCTATCACGGTTTGTGGCAGATAGGGAGTATACGCAGCAACTATATCACCTTGTTTCACTCCGCTATCGACAAGCCATTGCTGAACACTAGAGACAGCTTCACACAGGGTTTCCCATGTATAACTCTGTTGTTCGCCACGTTCATTCTCAAACCAAATCGCAAGCTCATCAGGCATGGTGTGTGCCAAACGCAGCAAGTTCTCGGCGTAGTTTACTTGTGCATTGGGAAACCAAACCGCATCACGGTTCGATTTAGGCTGCTGCCAGCGGCTCCCACCTTGAGCTTTGATGGTCTCGCTTTCTGCCTTGTTAATAGAGTCTTGTGAGCCGACTACTCCACAAAACTGCCACACGTTTTGCCAAAACGATTCCGGCTGAACTACAGACCATTGGTGGAGTTCGGCATAGTTTTTTACGTCCCTATCTAGGTTTAACCAAGACTGTTCAAGGCTATCGATGAATCGGGTTAAGTTGGCATTGGCGATACGCTGCTCGCTTGGCTGCCAAATGGGCTTATTGCTTTCGTGCATTCCTTTACCTTTAACAAAAAGTTAACGTTTTCAGTCTGGTATTTAGGTTTTACAAAGTCAAAAGTTCAGCAAAATAAGCGCTTGGTGGAATTGTGTAAATAAAATGTTACACGATCGCTTGTTTCGAAAAATCGCGCAAATTGGCGCTTATAAGGAGTGGAGATAGGCTTAAAGTGAGACATTCGAAAGGAGGAGTGTAATGACTCAATATCATTCTAAGCCCGTGAGCCAAGAGGGATGGGTTGAGTGGAGCCTCGAAGAAGACGCTATTTGGCACGACTTAGTGAAAAGGCAACTGGACGTGATTAATGACCGCGCATGCGATGCTTATTTGCACGGTTTGACCTTGCTGGATCTACCATTAGACAGAGTTCCCCAGCTGCCAGAGATAAATAAAGTGCTAATGGAAACAACCGGTTGGCAAGTTCAGCCTGTGCCTGCATTGATCGATTTCGACCGATTCTTTGATTTGCTCGCCAATAAGAAATTCCCAGTTGCGACATTTCTGAGAACGCGAGACGAGTTCGATTACTTACAAGAACCTGATTTCTTTCATGAAATTTTCGGCCATTGTGCCATGCTCACTAATGCCGATTTCGCGGCTTTCACTGAGCATTATGGAAAACTAGGCCAAGCCGCCACATCTAAACAGCGCGCTTATCTTGCCCGTTTGTATTGGTTTACGGTTGAGTTCGGTTTAGTAAAAGAAGGCCAACAACTGAAAATCTATGGCGGTGGCATTCTTTCGTCTCCAGCGGAAACTATGTATGCGTTGGGAGGGGATTTGGCCGTTCGCGAGCGGTTCGATCTGCAAACGGTTTTAAGAACGCCTTATCGTATCGACATCATGCAGCCGAAATATTACGTGATCGACGAGCTATCTGAGCTCTTTAAAATCAGTCAGAAAAACCTATTACAGCAAGCTGATCTCGCCATCGACGCGGGGTTACTACCACCACTTTTTGAACCCAAGGAACCAACACATGTTGAATGAACAAAAATGCGAAGCCTGCAGTATCGACGCGATTGCTCTCAATAAAGATGAACAACAATCTTTACTGTTGGAGTTGTCTGATTGGCAGATCATCGAAAGAGACGGCATCCCGCAGCTTGAGAAGGTGTTCAAGTTTAAGAACTACAAACAAGCATGGGCATTCAGCAATAAAGTGTCAGAATTGGCAGAAGAAGAGTTCCATCATCCTTCGATCTTATTGGAGTGGGGCAAAGTCACCGTCACTTGGTGGAGCCACTCAATCAAAGGCTTGCATAAGAATGATTTCATCTGCGCCTCACGCTGCGATGTGTTCGCGGTGAGTGAATAGTTTTGTAGGTTAGAAGTTACTCTTGCAACCTCTGTGATGCGATTAACTCATTATTCGGCTCATTAGGTGAGTTGAATAATGGCTTGAACGGCTCATAGTATGAGTGTGACGACTTCGATATTTTCCATTTTAAATATTAAAAACCCGCTTATAGCGGGTTTGTTTTATACATTGCTTGGGATTGCAACTGAATTTCGACATTCGGCTATTCTATCGAGTGGCGTTTTCATCGCTAGTCTCATTTTGAAATTAAGGTCACTCATCGATGTTTTGACCGTAGATCTTGATTTAACTTTTAACAAAGGGAAAATATAGTCTTTTCCTGACACAACATCTAACTTAGAGCAGCCAGATTCAGCAAAACGAGTCAGTATAATATCTCGAGTAGAGTTAAATACTTCCGTTCCAAATTCAGTCTTCAAATCGTGGTTTATACTCTCTATTCTAGCTTCAACTTTTTCTTTCGAAAGGTTTCCAAACCCATCTTGAACCAAATTCTTGACTTCATAAGCAACTGTTTGAACGGTTGGTTTTAGTTTCATTGAGACAGCATAAACAATGAATAAGTCAAAGAGTAGATTTAAGTTGTTGCGTTCCCAGTTGTCAAAATCAAATTTTTCTATTAACTCATCTTTAAATAGAATAATTTCCTCTTCATCAAGAATGTCAATAATTGCATTTTTCTCACAGAGCAAGTTCTCAAAGCAATAAAAAGGGAACTTATAGAAACCATTTTTATTTTCTATGGTGTCACCCGTTAAGATAAATAAATCACCATCAACTACATAAAGTGTAGGTCTCGTTATCGATTCAATATTTTCTTGAAAATTTTTAATAACTTCCTTTCGAGATCCCAAAGGAAAAACTTTATCGACTCTGAATTGCCCCGTAAATTTACGTGAGAATATAGTGGATAGGAGTTTCTCGTAACCCAAAGCTGTGTCTTCAACAAATATATCAATATCATTCACTTCTTCGAAAAACTTACTCCGAGCAGAACGTGCTGCAATACTTCTTTCTAATGCCATAAATTTATCTACACGTTACCACTTTATTTTTATGAGACGCTACAATCTCTGGGGAGTGAGTAGCAAGTATAAACTGAGATTTTTGATTTATATTAAATATTGTCTCTGTAAACTTGTCTTGCCAGCCAAGATGTAATGATAGTTCTGGCTCATCAACTATGAATACAGACTTCCCGCTTCTTCTATTAAAATACGCGTGAGCAAATATAATTAATAATTGTCGTTCGCCAGAGGATAGGCTTTCGATAGTACATTCTTGACCATCTGGCCTTATCACATTTAGTTGACCAACTGCATTGACTACCAGTCGTTTATTTGAGTCTGTATAAAACGAGTTAATAGTATCTATAAAGTTATTAATTGGGTTGAAAAGCTTTTCAATTTTGGTGTTATGCTCGTCAATAATCTCTACTATTCTCGACATTCTTTCTATTTGAGCTTTGTTTAACAGCCAATCAACTGAGAGCCCTTTATCCATTGTGGACAGTTGTTCAAACAAGTCAGTTACCTTGTTAAAAAATTTGTCAACTTCCTGACTTAGGCTTGAGTTTTCAAGACCGATATTGGAAAGAGCATCTCTTATTTCATTTTGCCTCTTTATTAGACCTTGCTTTTCTCTCCAGTTATTTATTTGAGTTGTTCCATCATTAGTGAAAGATTCGAAATCATGAAATTGGAATACAGACAATAGAATACTGTCTCTCAAACGATTTGACTGGTTTTGTTCTAACTCACGAACTCTTCGATATGTACTTTGAACAAGAAGTTCAGTTTCCATTAAACTAGTACCTAAAGAGCCGGTGATTAGCCTTTTTGGATTTGAAACTGCGTGCTTTTTTTTCATCCAAAGTTGTCGTTCGTAATAGTAATCAGAGTGATTGTTTACTTCATTACTTCATTACTTCTGCGATCAAGACCTAAGAATATAGGTGACTTGATTTTGGATATCGTGTTGATGACAGGGTGATTCATGAATTGGCGGTTCAAATCATCAACTAATTCATCAATCTTTCCTTCTTGGTGTGAATAGTAATTTGATTCAATCCCTGACAGTGAGGAGAAAATAGCTAGATCTTTCTCACAGCTGATTCCTAAACACTTTTCATTTCCCATGTCATTACAATAGATTTTAACTTCTCTGCCTTTGTCTTCTAGAATTAAGCTAATACTTTCAAATTGTACTTTTAGCAATTCTTTAAAGTTTGGTGTAACAAGTGCGTTCATTAACTTTAGCGCTGTCGTTTTACCAGAGCCATTCATCCCGACTAGAAAACTGACATCTTTATAAAAATCGATTTCAAAATCCAAGTAGCCAAAAATCTTACTACCTCTAAAGCCCTTTACTAACATTAAATCAAACTCCTAATTTAAGGTATGGTTGCCCGTATTGCGATTATGTTATGCCACTAATTTATATACATCAATGTAAATAGTCACTCATTCCGTCTTTAAAAAGAGAACTGAAGCGATGAGTTAGATTTTTACGTACCTCGGAATTGAGGAATCTGTTTTACTTTTAAACAAATTTACTAGCTGTAATGTTGGTTGTGTTTCAAAGTGGCAAGCGTACGGCCCATCAAAGTAGTATTAAGCCTTAACTTCCATATTGAAATATCAGCCATATCTTTTGTTGTTTAACTACTTCAGCCAAACACACTTTCCCAAACTAGCTTGACCTGCATCAGCGACTTGCTGCTTTCTCGTCCGACAACCCCCACTATTGCTCATAGTATTGGTTTTATGAGGCTGCTCTATGATATATTTCTCGGCCAAGCGTATTACAGACGAAGGCTAATAATGTCTATCAACCTTTCACTCCTTCCACCCAGTGAGAAAAATAAAATCGAACTGGATAAGCAAGCATCGTTTCTTGTATGGAAACTGAAGCAAGCGAAATGTGGCCCTGAAGCCATTGTTGAAGAAGCAATGAAGCTAGGTGACCCAGAAGAAAAGGCTTGGTTTGATCAGTCTGTAGAAAAATACAAACGGGTAATGGGTGTCGCATAAACGCAGACAAACCTTGCCCAGCAGTGCTGTAGAATTGAAATGACACAGTAATTTGCTAGAATTTGCACCGTTAATTGAATCAGAGAGAAGATCCCGATGGGAAGAAGTTTTGAAGTGCGCAAGGCCTCAATGGCGAAAACTGCAGGCGCAAAAATTAAAGTTTATTCTAAATACGGTAAAGAGATTTACGTACTGGCTAAGAACGGCAGCTCTGACCCAGACATGAACCTACCTCTTAAGCACCTGATTGCTAAAGCGAAGAAAGACCAAGTACCAGCTCACGTTATCGACAAAGCGATCGATAAAGCGAACGGCGGCGGCGGTGAAGACTTCCAACCAGCTCGTTACGAAGGTTTTGGCCCAGGTGGCACAAGCGTAATCGTTGACTGTCTAACTGACAACGGCAACCGTACTTTCCAAGACGTTCGCCAATGTTTCGTTAAAACTGGCGCGAAAATCGGTGTTGAAGGTACTGTTTCTCACATGTTCGCTCACCAAGCTGTATTCCAGTTCAAAGGCGAAGATGACGAGATCATCCTAGAAACGCTTATGATGGAAGACGTAGACGTGACTGACGTTGAGCTAGAAGACGGTGTAATCACTGTATTCGCTCCAACGACTGAGTTCTTCAAAACGAAGACTGCACTAAACACTGCGTTCCCAGAGCTAACGCTAGACGTTGAGGAAATCACTTTCGTTCCTCAAACAACTACGCCAGTAGCTGAAGAAGATTCTGAGAAATTCCAGAAGTTCTTAGACATGCTTGACGACTGTGATGACGTTCAGCAGGTTTACCACAACGCTGAGCTGTAATATCAATCTATAATTGATAGCTTTGCTCTTGTGAGTAAATGTAGAATACAAAAAACCGAGCCTAGTGCTCGGTTTTTTTATGAACGTTATACCTGATTTTCCTTGATCATCGTTCCATAATGTACGGCTGACAAAGCGTTCTCTGGTCGCGATTTATCGCTGAACTTCATTATATTGTTCGTCTTATCCCGACATGAATCTGATTTAAGTACTCCCTGAGTATCATCGGGGTGATCGCCAAGCGTATTTAGTGTACAAAGAAAGAAAATATCAGCCAAAGGCTTTGACCCTGCTTATTGATGCACTGATTGAGAGTGTTCGATCTTTTCATAGCGATGGTTTGGTCAAATAAAAGGAGAAAGAAATGAAAGTAAGTTTTATCGGGCTAGGCGTTATGGGTTTCCCAATGGCAGGCCATCTAGTCAAAGCCGGTTTTGAAGTAACGGTATTTAACCGCACTCACAGTAAAGCGCTAGACTGGGCTGATAAACACCAAGGTAAAGCGGCAGAATCTGTGGCTGAATGTGTAGCGGAAGCTGACGTGGTATTGGTTTGTGTGGGTAACGATGACGACGTACGCAGCATGACAACCAGCGAAACAGGCGCATTGGCAGCGATGAAGCCAAACGCGATTCTTGTCGATCACACTACAACATCTGCAGTCCTGTCTGAAGAGCTTGAAGTGGCTGCGAAGCAAGCAGGTATTCGCTTTATGGATGCACCTGTGTCTGGTGGTCAAGCGGGCGCAGAAAATGGCGTGCTAACCATCATGTGTGGTGGTGAACAAGCGTTATTTAATGACCTTCAACCTGTGTTCGAAGCTTACGGTAAGTCGTCAGTTCTTATGGGTAACGTCGGCCAAGGCCAACGTGCGAAAATGGTTAACCAGATCTGCATTGCAGGTGTATTGAACGGCTTATCTGAAGGCTTAGTGCTTGCTGAAAAATCAGGTTTGGATATCCAAACGCTAGTTGATTGCCTTAAAAACGGCGCAGCAGGTTCATGGCAGATGGAAAACCGCGCGACCACAATGGCGCAAGATAAGTTCGATTTTGGCTTTGCCATTGATTGGATGATCAAAGACTTAGGTTTCTGTCTAGATGAAGCTGAGCGCCAAGGCATCCAGCTTCCACTGACTGAAAAGACCAACAACGCCTACAAGGCACTGTCTGCCGAAGGACAAGGCCGCATGGATACATCAGTATTGATGAAAGCCGTGGTTGAAGAGACAAAGAAGTAGAAAGATCGAAGTAATAGGAACTTCGTTTAGATAATTAAAAATAGCCGCGGATTAGCGGCTATTTTTTTGGTTTGAGCTCTGCCGAGTGCGTTAATCCAAAATAAATCCCCTCCTAGCCTCCCCTTGATTCATATGTAGATCCCTTGCTGATCGTGGAGAGGGGAGGAATAGAACATCGATCGTTAAAAGTGTCGATATATGTTCAGTGCTAAAGAAAGTTCTCCCCCTCTGCTAAAGATCTAGAGATATTGATGAACCCAGATTGAGGGGGAGTTAGAGGGGGAGGTAACTATGGCTAATTATGCGAATAGTGTTCGTCTAGTTCCTATAAGGTTGAGACCCCACTCACACCGCCTCTCAACCATTCACTCCTCATTATTACCATTCGTCGCATTGGTAAAACTGCGCGACAAATTCTAGTTAACCTTTCAACGTCAACATTTGAAAGGGATTAGAAATTATGACTACTTCACACTCATTTAATTCAGGCTCTACCGCTTCTCTGCTTAAGCGTTCATTACTGATTGCACTTGTTTCATTCGCACCCACTTTGGTGCAGGCCAACCCGAGTTCAGACGTGCTCGATATCTATAACCAAGCCGCGCAAGGCAATGAAGATTTGGTTGAGGTGGCGTATGAACGCCTTAACGAAACCTTACAACAAGACGGAGCGACACCACTGACCTTGGTTTACCTCGGAAGCACAGAAACCCTGATGGGGCGTGATGCGTTCTTACCTTGGAACAAGATGAAGTATGTGGAGAAAGGCTTATCAACCATTGATAAATCACTGGTGCTGCTAAAAGACGAAGACCAACCGATTCATGAGCAACCTCGTGTTCAAGGGCTGCCAGATTCTTACTTAACTCGCGCAATGGCCGCGGTGACTTACACCTCGCTACCAGACATGTTTAACCATTTTGATCGTGGTTATGACCTGTTCCTCGCGTTACTCGCGGAAGATGATTTCCAACAGCAACATTTCGCTGCGACATCGTGGATTTACCGTTACGCCATTACTGCATCGATTCGTGCTGAGGACTTCGAGCAAGCACAGGTGTGGCTTGAAAAGATGGAAAACACCGATGCTGGCAACATCGAGACAATGACGGCGAAAGCCCTAATAGCGAAAGCCAAATAGCGGTTTACTAAAGCTCATTAACAACTGCGAACGCTTAAAAATTATGGGTCAGCGGAGGACAAAGGAATGATTGAATTTAAAGATATCTGCAAAGCATATGTCACAGGCGGTCAACGTGTTGATGCATTAAACGGGGTCGATGGCCATATCCAGCGCGGTGAAATGGTGGCGTTGTGTGGCCCGTCGGGTTCTGGAAAAAGCACACTTTTGAATATTCTTGGTTTGTTGGATATGAGCTATCGAGGACAGATCAATATTGATGGCCAACCGTATCCGACAGAGCAAATCGCCGCTGCACGCTTTCGCCGTCAGTCGTTGGGTTTTGTATTTCAGCGCTTCAATCTGGTTCCAGTGATGACGGCACTTGAGAACGTGGCCTACCCATTGATGTTGAACCAATGTTCGAAACAAGAGCAGCAGACCAGAGCACAAGAGATGTTGGAGCGTGTTGGGCTAGGCGAATATGTACATCATCGCCCAGACAATCTTTCAGGCGGCCAGCAGCAACGTGTCGCGATAGCCAGAGCGCTAATCCACAACCCAAGCTTAGTCATTGCCGATGAGCCGACCGCTAGCTTAGACAGTCACACCGCCAACCTTGTGATCGACATTATGAAAGAGCTCGGCCACGAAATGGGCACCACCTTTATTGTCGCAACGCATGACCCAAGAATGGCGCAGCGTTGTGACCGAGTCATTGAACTTATCGATGGTCAACTGGCACTACAAGCCACAGCAATGGAGGCAATCTCATGGGCAAGTTAACACAAAGAATGAGCACTTTTTTGCTTCCTACCTCGGTGCGTTTGGCGTGGCTTAATTTATTGAGAAACGGTCGCCGTAGTCTGCTTTCGGTATTGATCATCGCAATTGCCGTATTTGCGCTGACCTCGGCTGGAGGTTATGGGCTTTATACCTATGAATCTCTGCGTGAATCGACCGCGCGCGATACTGGTCATCTTACTTTGAGTACGCCGGGATATTTTGAGCAAGATGAAGACATGCCGCTGAGCAATGGTCTAGACAATGTTCAAGCCCTAACCAAGAGCATTATTGGCGACAGCAATGTGCGTGGGGTGCAGCCGCGAGTCTATTTTAGTGGTTTGGTGTCTAACGGAAGCAAGTCGAGCATCTTTATGGGAACAGGCGTTAATGAGCGCGAGTTCGACATGAAAGGACCTTTCCTTGACGTGCGCAGCGGTCAAACTCTCTCTGATGTGAAATCTCCCAGATACGACAGCCAAGAGCCACAAGTGATGCTGGGAACCGACCTTGCTCGCAACCTCAAAGTTGCGGTTGATGATTGGGTGACACTGCTCGCCACCACCAGTGACGGCGCATTGAACGCTTTTGATTTTAAGGTGCAGGGTATTTACTCGACAGGAGTGCCTGAGCTGGATAAGCGTCAGTTATACGTACACATCACCACTGCCCAAGAGCTTTTAGCGTCAGACAAAGTCAGTACCTTGTCGGTGTTTCTATTTGAAACAAGCAAGACCTCGACCGTTCAACAGCGTATCCAAACAGCTTTAGATCGAAATAGTGCGAGCCAAAGCGATCAAGGCACAGAGATCGAGATCACCCCGTGGCAAGATCGCGCGTTTTTCTACACCAAGGTGAAAGATCTTTACGACCGTATCTTCGGCATCATGGGCGCGGTGATGGCATTGGTAGTGTTTGTGTCGTTGTTTAACACCATGACCATGTCGGTGACCGAGCGTACTCGTGAAATTGGCACCTTGTCGGCACTAGGCAGTTACCCGTCTGAAATCGTCGCAGGTTTCTTAAAAGAGGCGGGATTGTTGGCTGTGATTGGCAGCGCGATCGGCGCGTTAGTGAGTGGCTTCGTGTCGGTGTTATTGCTGGTGGTGGATATCCAAATGCCACCACCTCCCGGCAGAACCGAAGGTTACCCACTCAATATTTACTTCTCATTGGAATTGGTTGGTTACGCCACCCTGGGTGTACTGACGATCTGTTTGCTAGCCGCTTATTTCTCTGCTCGCAAAGGCGTAAATAAGCCAATCACGGAGGCGCTGGTTTATGTATAAATTTACTCGTTCACTCACTATTTTAGGTTCTGCGTTGGCTCTAGCATCGGCACCAAGCTGGGCTATCGATTCACAGCAAGTTACCGAGATGATTGCTAAGGCAGACAGCTACCGTTTGAACAGCGAACAGGCATCAAAAGTGGTATCTCTGGTCGCGCTATATCAAGACGAGCAACTAGACAAAACCCGCGAATACAACGTCTACACAAGACCAAACCGAGAGTCGCTGGTCGTGTTCAAGTCGGCGGTCGAGGCGGGTCAAAAGATGCTGATGATAGAGGACAACTATTGGTTACTGATGCCGAAATCGCGCCGACCTATCCGAATCACACCAATGCAGAAACTCTTGGGTGAAGCTTCGGTAGGGGACATTTCGACGCTCACTTGGAGCGAAGATTACCAAGGTAAGTGGGTTGCCGAGCAACAGGTTGAGAGGTCGACTGGCGAGACATTCGATACTTATCATCTAAAGCTAACGGCGAAAACCAAGGGTGCCAGCTATCAATCGATTGATCTGTGGTTAACGGCAGACCGAGCGTTTCCTGTTAAAGCGGATCTGTATCTGCGTTCAGGTAAGTTAGCCAAGCAAGCTTGGTTTACTGAAGGCGTGCGAGATGGCTTGCCAAGTGTAGTTTCGATGACTTTGCTCGATAAGATTCAACCAAGTAAGAAAACCGTGATTGAGTACCGCGAGGTAAGCGAACAAGCTTTAGCGGACAAATACTACAACCCTGCTTACTTATCACGTAATAGCGTGTCTGGGCTTTAGGTGGGTGCCATGAAAGCTTCTAGTCGTCGATTCCACATCAAGCCTTTAATCGTTACTTTCCTTGTGCTGCCTTGTATGAGTAATACGACTCAAGCGGACGATCTGAACCTAGCCTGGGACTGGCAATTGAGTGCTGAGGCCGTTGAATCGAGAGAGTCGCCATTTAACCCTTTCGTATCTGACAATCGCCAGTCACTCAATGGTTTTTTGGATCTTGAGGTTGGATATGACAATTGGCTTGGCCTGTTTGCAATGAAAGCCAACGACATTTTGAGCAATGACCCACAGGGGAATGAGGCGAGCTTTGAATCGGAATTCATTGTGCGCGAGCTGTTTTGGCAAGGTGGTGTTGAACTGTCTAATTCAGCGTTCGGTGACCACTATCTTGATGTCACGCTTGGCAAGGTTCGTTTGGATTGGGGCGTGGGCTATGGCTATCGACCGTTAGACATCATCAAACCTTATCGACAAAACCCAGTGGGCATTGTCGCAGAAGAGGGCGCAGGTGTTGCCTCGGCGTCACTGTTCGATATGACGGGCGAATGGACACTGCTTTACAGCGATTCGTCATGGACTTCCCAAGACGTAAATGAATTCGAAAAGCAGAATCAGCAACAAGGCTTTGGGATACGTCGTTACAATCTGGTTGGCGACCACGAATATCAATGGATCGCTTATTACGACGATGTACGCCACGGCTTGCTTGGAGCGAGCTTGGTGTCGGTATTAAATCTCGCGTGGGAGTTTCACGGTTCGATGGTTTATCAGCGACAAAGTTTGGGTTACAGCCAGCCTAACTCACTGCATAAACCGGTTTATCTTGAAGAGCAGGGCGAGGCTTATCAAGCGTTAGCAGGATTAACATGGGCCAATGACACGGGCCATAATGTGGTGCTGGAATACTGGTTTGATAGCCGTGCTTGGAGTCATTCTGAGTGGCAAAGCGCGATAGAAAGTGCAGAGTCTTTGTCGGTTAATCCGATGACATCTTCGTTGGTAGGTTCTTATGCGCAAGGCTATCAGCACGCCAATTTGGTTCAACACAACATCATGTTTCATTGGTCTCTGGATTCGACACATGGCTGGCTTGAAGATATCACGCCAACATTCGATGTCATGTTGTCTCCTCAAGATGGCGGTTTTATTGCGACTCAGTGGCTCAATTATCAGGCTTTAGATAATGGCAATTCATCGTTGGATTTGGAACTTGCTGCACGCTTTCTAGGTGGTAAAAGTGATTCTGCTTACGCCAGTTTACCCGATAGTCATATGATTCTCTTAAATATCAAAGGACGATTTTAATGGACACTTCTTCAAACAGTCGATTTTCATGGATTAAGAGTTTCGCGTTCACCACGCTATTTTGTGTTCTTATTGCGATTACAACCCATACGATTTGGGGCGGCGGATTAACGGTTAACCTGGCAATCAGTTTTGGCTTTGGCTACAGCGCCGTGGGTTCTTCTTTCATCTTGGTGAAGTTGTTTAAGAGGACATCTCGAACGCTTGAGGTGGGTATCTCAATGGTGATCGCGATGACCTTTGGTACCTTGAACGCACACTATTGGTTGAACGGGTATTTCGGGGCTAATATCTCGGACCTTAAATCTGTAGTCTTGCTCGGTGTGATCTTCTGTTCGGTTTGCTATTACTATTTCTATACTCGGGAGCAGCAGTTACGTGCCGATAACGAATTGGAAGTGGCCAAGCGTCGTCAGGCCGACCAAGAAAAGGTGGTGGTGCTAAGCCAGCTTAAACAACTGCAAAGCCAAATTGAACCGCACTTCTTGTTCAACACGCTTGCGACCATCAATGTATTGATTGAGAGTGACAGCGCGAAAGCCAAGTTGATGCTCGAAAAACTGACTGACTTATTACGTGTAACTCTGAAAAACAGCCGCACCGAGCAATCGACCATCGCACAAGAGGTCGACTTGTTAGACGCTTATCTTAATATCCAAAAGATACGCTTGGGTGAGCGCTTAACGTTCTCGATTGAAATACACGAGATTAGCGATTTGCAGGTGATTCCACCGTTCTTGATTCAACCTTTGGTCGAGAATGCACTCACGCACGGCATCGAGCCCAAAGCCGCTGGTGGCCAAGTGAATATTCGTATTACTCAACAAGCACAGCAGCTAAAAATTGAAGTGGCTGATAATGGCGCTGGGTTGAAAACGCCTTCTGCGAATACGGGTCACGGTGTTGGGTTAAGCAATATTCGTCAAAGAATCGAAACCCTGTATGGTGATAAGGCGAGCCTAACGATTACTGAACACGCTGAAGGCGGGGTAGTCTCGACGATCTTGTTACCGTTGACTGAGGCAGCCGCCTAGAATTACAGATCAGAAAACACCGAACAGTGACGCAAAATAGACGATTTACAGTGTGAATTTAAAGGACTAACCATGAACAACCCAACAGTACAGCCGAGCGTAACGGCGATAATCGCAGACGATGAAGCACTGTTAAGTCACCACTTAGACAAGAGCCTTGCTGAGGTTTGGCCGGAGTTAGAAATCGTCAGTAAAGCACAAAACGGTTTGGAGGCGATGCAGAGTATTCAGCAGCTTAAGCCCGACGTGGCTTTTCTCGATATTCGTATGCCGGAACTGGATGGTATCTCTCTGGCGAAACAACTCAACAAGTTAGATTCACCGCCATTGATTGTGTTTATCACGGCTTATGACGAATACGCGGTCAAAGCTTTTGATCACAATGCGATGGACTACCTGCTTAAGCCAATCAATGAAGAGCGTTTACTGGCCACATGTCAGAAAGTGCAAGCGCGTCTGTCGAGCAATCAAACACAAACAGGTACCACGCCAGAACAGCCCGATATCACGGCGTTAATGGCTCAGCTTCAACAACTATCCCAGTCGACGTCACAGCAAACGCAGCCTCCTTATCTATCGGAGAAAAAGTATCTCACATGGCTCAAAGCCAGTGTAGGGGAAGACATTCACCTAATCGCCGTCGATGATGTCGCTTACTTCAAAGCAGAAGACAAGTACGTGTCTATATTTAAGAAGGGTCAAGGGGGATCGCTAGAGGAGTATATTCTTCGCGTGTCACTAAAAGAGTTGATAGCGCAACTCAATCCTGATGAGTTTTGGCAAATCCACCGTTCAGTGGTAGTGAAAGTTTCCGCCATTGATAAGGTGAAGAAAGGGCTCTCAGGTCAGATGTCGGCGTATGTGTCAGGGGAAAAGCTACCGATCAGCCGTGCCTCGCAAGCGTTGTTTAAGGGTATGTAGAGAACTGGCTGAAATTTATGTAGCTTATTGATTTTAAATAGATGTAGTTAGCGAGTCTAAAATCGATTTAATAGGCTCTTATCTAAATGCCTATTTAAATGAGCACAGCGATCTTACATAACGATTGGTGATTTATAAAATAAAGATCTAGATCACAAAGATACTCATCAGGTTCAATATTAAATAATAATCATTAGCTCAATCTGTATATTGTCGATGAATGACATTAAGAGATTGTTATGAAAACATATTATTTAGCGACGGCTCTATGCCTCACCTTAGTTGGCTGTAGCTCAACATCAAAAACTACCGAAACGCCAATCCAGCCGGATCCGGCATGGACTTCAGGCCAACTAGAAAATGGCCTTACTTATCATGTTTATCCAGATCATGAAGAATCCGTATCTGTTCGTTTAGTCGTGCACGCCGGTTCGATTCAAGAGACTTCTCAACAAGAAGGCTACGCGCACTTCTTGGAACACATGGCATTCAATGGCAGTAAAAACTTCTCTCAGAACGATGTGATTCGTCTATTCGAAGACGCAGGCGCTAGCTTTGGTGCTGATATTAATGCCTACACTTCTTATGAAGAGACGGTCTACCAGTTAGATTTGCCAGATAACATCCAATTGCAGTCTGCTTTGACGTGGATGCGTGACATTGGTGATGGCCTGGATCTATCAAGTTCAGAAGTCGAAAAAGAAAAAGGCGTGGTTCTTGGTGAGTTCCGTATGGCTCGCCTCGATGATAAGTCATTCGGAGATATATATTATGATTACTTCGTTGAAGGCGGCCCGTACGAATCGCAAGATGCATTAGGGACTAAATCGTCGATCGTGAATGCTACTCCTCAAGGCATCAGCAACTTTTATCAGACTTGGTATCAACCTCAAATAGTTGAGCTGGTCGTTTCTGGTGATGTGGACATCAAAACTGTGATTCCACTTATTGAAGAAAAGTTTTCTAGCTGGGAGCGTGGCGATACGCCGAGACCAGAGAAACAGAAAATGACCTCATTCAATGAAGATGATTATGTTGAGTACGCAGGAAGAGAAGCGCCAAGCATCACTCTGACGTTTAACCGAGGTTTAAATAGAGTTGAAAATCATGCTCAGCAGCATCAACGTTGGTTAGATGAAACCTCTCAACAGTTGATTCGACAACGATTAGAAGCAGTATTTAATGATGCCGCGCTGCCGACTCAATGGATAGCGTCTGATGGCTATCGAATGGGTGCTCTGCACTATTCGGCAATAAGTGTTGGGTTTCCGGCTGGAGACCGTGAAGTAATCCAACAAGATCTGCTTTCTACATTGGCGTCATTGCGTTATTTTGGTGTTTCGGAAACGGATATTGTTGGCGAACAGCACTACTATCAAGACTTACTCGACAACATCGAGCATGACTGGGATAAAATGGATAGCGTTGAACACGCGAACTACAAAGCGAGTGCGTTAGTCACAGATCGAATCGTCCAATCACAGAAAGACTATCAAGTAAGTTTGGAAGCTTTCATTGCTAACTTGAGCCTTGAAGTGATTAACGACAACATCAAGAATCTACTTTCTGATGATTACTTTATTGTTATTGGGATGGACGACTCTGAAGACAGAACAGCGATCATCAACTCTCTCGATAGTTTAAAAGCCACGTATCGCGAGGCGGGAGTTCCGCCGCTTGCGATTGGAACAGCGAGTGCTTTTGCTGTACCTAGCTCGCAAGGCGAGGTTGTACTTGCTGAACAAATGTCTATTGACCCATACATCCAAAAGTGGACGTTAAGCAATGGCATCGACATGTGGTACCTGCGTGATTATGAGGCAGGTGATGATGTTGGGGTGATGTACATGAGCCTCGGCGGAAAAGCCGCTTTGGATCCGAGCTTGTACCCAGCTGTTGAGGTTGCGTTACCTACCTTCGCTCGAAGTGGTGTCGGTGAGTTTACGGGCTCTGAGCTTTTAGCGTACTTTGATCGTGAAAATATTAGCGCCGATTCTTTCATTGGTAATACTCGTCATGGTATTGAATTTAATATCAATAAAGACGGACTTAAAGATACGTTTGCTGCGCTTTATACCTTCATAACTGCGCCTAAAATTGTTCCCGAGCAGTTAGAGGCAGTGAAACAGGAGTTTGTACAAGGTCAAGAATCTTTCTTGAGCAGCCCTGTCGGTCAGTTTGAGCGCGCAAGAAACCAGAATATCTATCGTCAAGACAGTGGCCACCTCTTTGTTGATAAAGAACGTGTTGAAGCGGTTTCTGTGGAAGACGTCGCTAATCTTCATCAGCAATTGTTTGGTCAAATGAGGCATAACCAATTGGTGATTGTGGGTGACATCGACCCAAGTGAATTAAAGCCTTTGGTTGAGCAATACTTGGCTTCGATTCCATTAGAAAAAGCTGAGGTTCCTGAATTTAAGGTGGCTTACAAGCAGCCATCTGAATCACGCATTGATTTAGCGATCAACAATGTGAATAGTGCAGAGTACATCTTACGAGTCATCTCTGAACCTGAAGCCGAAACCGACCAAGGCGTAACGGCAAAAGATATCTTCACGGAAAACTTGCTAGAACGACTGCTGGCGGCTCGTTTAGATGCTTATATTCGTGAAGAGTTGAGCTTAGATTACTCGCCATATACGTATTCATCATCCGCAGATAGTGAGCTGAGTGGTGAGTGGGTTATCGGGGCGATGGTAGCGCCGGAGAACGTTGACCAAGTTGAAGTGGCGATCGATAAAGTGATTGCAGACCTTTTACAAGGCGTCTCTGAAAAGGAAATGCACGCAGTCGTGAAACAGTTTGAAGCGGACTTCACGCCTCTCGAGACGAGCTCTATTGACCAAGCATGGTATCTGTCTCGTTATTTACTTCATGGTTACGATATCGAAGCTTTGTCTCAAGTTGAGCGAGTGGCGAGGTCGATTACTGCGGAAGACATGAATCAACTTGTCCAACGCATCTTTGGTGAAGATAGCCGTAAGGTTAAGAACATCATGCGTCCTAAAGCCTAAAGCCTAAAGCCTAAAGCCTAAAGCCTAAAGCTTGAAACCAACAGAAAGAGACAACTCAAAGCCAAGCGAGCACCGCTTGGCTTTCTTGTTTTCCCACCATTCATAACGTCTATGCCTCACCTGTTGTTAAGCCGTTTTAGATCTATGTAAATCTAAATTTTGAGATCGCTTAATCGGTTGCATCGTATCATTTTCTAAAAAAATGTTTTAAATCAAGACAGCGTTTCATTTGTATTGTAGATTGACGATCTACGAGAATGTTGTTTGGATATTAGATTGCTTAAACTGGGTACCCGATTAGTCTTAATGTTGTTTTTACTGAGCTTTGGCTTAGTGAATTCTAACGGCTATTCGTTTCCTTCTAAGCCATTTCAAATATACTCGGCTCAAGAGCAATCTTCACAGAATGATCTTTGTAAACAAGCTGATACGGATAATCCGTCGAGCTACTTAGAGTGCGATAAGGCTCAGTTTGGCACCGTGCCTTCTGGTGACAGTTCTAACTATCACGACACCGAATCAAGCCTTCAAGCAGCAAACTTCAGACGTATGCTCAGTAACGAGCAAGAAAGCGTGGCCGATCTTGAGCCTGCTTATCATCTACTGATTGACTTCTCTCCCCCCTCAATACTGGCTTCCCTGCTCTTCAACACGCCGTTGTTGGATTCCAAGCTGCACTGGACCAGTATTGTGAGTTCTCCGTCCTCCCGGCTTTCTGGGTGGAAAGAGGGCAACATCCAATACTCGCATTTCCGAGAACTTCTTAGCTAATCGTTTGACCCTAAATTGGTCGTATCGATGGTCAATTGTGCCCGTTGAACTCGCCAGTTAATCAAAACAAACATAGCGACATCAGCTTTAGCATCACTATCTTTCAATCAGCTTGTTCTGGTCGTGATTAGCCATCGCTCGTGTTCGCAAAATATTAGACATACCAATCGTAGTAAATAACTGGTCACCCTAGCTGGTTAAAATGCTCGATCACTGCTTTTTTCAGGTGCTATTTTTGAGCACGTATTTACGGTGATTGGTAGAAAGAAGAGATCTTGACTGTGAAAAAACGCATTCAAAGAAAACAAATTAACCACTACTCAAAGTGGAAATACGTGGTGCTTATCGCCACCATCATCATCATGGTTCTGAGTGCTTTACCTTCTTGGTATGGCGAAAATGCATCGGTTCAAATTAACAATCGTTCCGAACAGACCATCGATGCGAGTCAAATTACCCAATACCTTGCGAGCGAAGGCATCCAAGCTAAATCGGCATTTCAAAAAGACCAACGTTTAGTCGTGATCTTGGAAGACGCAGAACAACAAGCGAAGGCTAAAGAGGTGCTGAATGAGCGCCTATTGGACAACGCGACGGTTGCGCTAGCGATGGAGCCAGCAGCACCGAAATGGTTGACTGACATGGGCTTCGCACCGATTCAGCTAGGCCTTGACTTACGTGGTGGTGTGCAGTTCCTGTTAGAAGTGGACATGGAACCGGTTTACCACGCCCAAGCGCAATCTGTGGTCGATGAAATCACCAGCCAAGTGCGTTATGCACGCGGTAAAGTGGTGAATAACCAAGTTGAATTTAACTTCCGTACTGATGCCGATTTCGAGAAAGCACAAAAACTGATTCGTGAAGAGTTCCCACAATGGCAACGTGACCGTTCAGATAAATCGCTAACGTTAACTCAGTCTGAAGAAGAACAAAGAACGCTACGCAACCTAACGGTTCAACAAAACCTACAGATCATGCGCAGCCGTATTGAAGAGCTAGGCATCACTGAGGCATCGATTCAACGCCAAGGAGAAAGCCGTATCCGTATCGAATTACCGGGTGTACAAGACCCTGCAGCTGCGAAAGACGTGATTGGTGCTACGGCTTCATTAGCGTTCTACTCTGTGTACGACAACGCAACGCGCAATACTCAAACTCTGAAAGATTCAGATGGTAATCGTGTCGTGGTTGCTCGCAAAGCAGTGCTGAGCGGTGAACACATTATCGATGCGCGTAGTGGCATTGGTGAGATGGGCAGTGCAGAAGTAAACATCACGTTGGATTCTTCTGGTGGTAAGAAAATGTCTGAGTTTTCTCGCGATAACATCGGCAAGCCAATGGCGACCGTTTACAGCGAATACAGCCGTGACAGAGCCGGTAACAGCGAAAAAACCAGCGAAGTAATCAGTGTGGCGAACATCCAATCTCAACTGGGTAGCCGCTTCAGAATCACTGGTGCAGGCAGCATGGCAGAAGCACAAGAGCTTGCTCTATTGCTACGTGCCGGTTCATTAACAGCGCCTGTTACCATCATTGAAGAGCGTACTATTGGCCCATCTCTGGGTGCTGAAAACGTAACGAATGGCTTTGCTGCTTTGGCTCTTGGCCTTGGTCTGACTCTCACGTTTATGGCGCTATGGTACCGCCGCCTTGGTTGGGTCGCGAACTGTGCATTGGTGGTTAACATGACCACGTTGTTTGGTTTGATTGCCTTGCTACCGGGTGCGGTGTTAACTCTGCCGGGTATTGCGGGCTTGGTACTGACCGTCGGTATGGCGGTAGACACTAACGTGCTTATCTTCGAGCGTATTCGAGACAAGATGAAAGAAGGGCGCAGCTTTGCTAGCTCTATCGATCGTGGTTTCGATAGCGCATTCTCGTCAATTTTCGATGCTAACGTCACCACCATGATCGTTGCTGTGGCTCTATACACCATTGGTAATGGACCGATTCAGGGCTTCGCTCTGACTCTAGGCTTAGGTCTTCTAACCAGTATGTTCACGGGCATTTTTGCTTCACGAGCGATCATCAATTTGGTTTGGGGGCGTGACCAACGCCACGATGTAAGGATTTAAGCATGAGTACTTCAAAAATGACTATTTCAGACCGCTATTTTTCAAATAGCTATATTTCGGATAAGAATATGACTCGCCTTCGTAAGGTGATGTCTGCGATATCTATTGTGCTGTTCATGAGCTCTGTGATGCTGGTGGCGGTGAAAGGTTTTAACTGGGGCTTGGACTTCACAGGTGGTGTGGTTGCCGAGGTTCAGCTCTCTGATCAAGTCACCAAAGATGCGTTAAAAACAAAACTTGATACAGCTTTCCAACAAGACGTGCAAGTGGTTGGTATGGCAGAACAGGATCGCTGGACAATCCGTTATAGCCAACTGACAGATGCTCCACAGCCAAACTTAGTGGATGCTTTGTCTTCTGTCAGCGACCAAGTAAAAGTGCTTAACAGCAGCGTGGTTGGCCCTCAAGTCGGTCAAGACATGGTTGACCAAGGTGGCTTAGCGGTATTGGTGTGTTTCCTAATGATCATGCTGTACCTGAGTGTACGTTTTGAATGGCGTTTAGCACTCGGCGCCCTAGCCGCAATCATCTATGACGTGACGCTTATCTTGGGTCTGTTCGCTTTTACTCAGTTCGAGTTCAACCTGACTGTGTTAGCGGCTGTGTTGGCGATTTTAGGTTATTCATTGAATGACTCGATCATCATTGCCGACCGTGTTCGTGAAATGCTGCGTGGTAATCCAAATGGTGACACTGATAACCTGCTTAACGAATCGGTTAAAGCGACCTTCTCACGCACCATGGTGACCTCAGGTACAACCCTAATCACCGTATCTGCGCTTTGGCTACTTGGCGGTGCGGCACTTCAAGGGTTCGCGATTGCACTGGTTGTAGGTATTGTCAGTGGTACGTGGTCTTCAGTTTCAGTAGGTATCACACTGCCTAAGTTACTTGGCCTACAGCCTTGTCACTACCAAGTGAAAGCGCCGGTAGAAGTTGAGGGTGAGTACCCTTAGGCTCTCTATTGGTTAACAGTACGACTTAGTCAGTAACGTCAACAAAGCCCTTCGTTTATAACAAAACGAGGGGCTTTATTTTTTATAAGAGTCAGACAGTTACAGAAAAGAGAGCCTATTTCAAAAAACGATGGATTGAGCAGGCAAGCCCTCATGATATGAAGTATGTTTAGATGACGTTCGTAGAAATGAGGCAAGGGAATGGAATATCGACATCAATGTCATGTAGGCGACCATGGTGATGCGCTAAAGCATCCAGTATTGAGTGCACTTGTTCAGTCATTAATGCAGCAACATTCACGCCTCAATGTTATCGACACACACTCTGGTACAGGGTGTTATGACCTCACCAGCGCACCAAGTAATCATGCAGGTGAGTTTGCTGAAGGGGTCGGGTACTTGTGGCGCAATAAGGCTTATCTTCCTCCGGCATTCGCTTCTTTTATGTCGGTACTGGAATACTACAATCCGAATCAACTTATCTCTTTGTATCCGGGTTCTGCCGCCATCACTTACCAACAAGGTCGCAGCCAAGATAGCTTCTATTTTTCAGACATTCAGCAAGATGAAGCTGATTTACTGCAAACTAATATCGATAAGTTACAGTGTGACTTGGGTATTTCAAGCAAGCTTACGATTAGCGCAGGTGATGGGCTTAAAGCGTTACCTGATGACGTAGCTAAACATGACAATCATCATCTGATTGTTATCGACCCACCCTATGAAACCGATTCAGAATATCTCGCGGTGATTGATGCCTTAGTTAAGGCATATCAGCAGTCGGAGAAAGTATCTGCACTAATTTGGTACCCGCTCTACACGGATGATAAGAGCTCACTGATTCTGAATCACTGCGTGACCGCAGTGAAAGATGGTTTGCTACCAAGTCCGATCAAGTCGGAACTTCGCCTTCGAGATCCCAAGGGTGATGATCGCCTGATCGGCAGTGGTTTGCTGTTGTTCAATCCACCACAAGGCATTGCGGGAACGGTCGCAGATACGCTCGATTATTTACACAGCCAACTCGCCACTAATGGTGAAGGCTACTGGCAAATGAGAAGCTTATAGATCTGATTTTTATGGGTTTTATGATGGTTTTCTAGACATCACTAACTAAACCACTGTTATCTATGTGGTTTAAATTGACCAAACGCTAACTTTTATCGATTGATTAATTGCAGTGAATCATTTAAAAATAGTACATCAATGCGCACAGGTGCATACTGGCTCATAAGTTAAATAATTACCCCTAATTAATATCAGATTGTGGTTTACCCCCTAAACTGCATAAGGCTCGCACTAGTCATGCGAGCCTTTCTTTTGCCTGTCGGAAATTTTTACAGCACATTCTTTTCTATTTTTATAATGACGACAATCGTAGTCATGTTAGCTCCCACTTATCGCATACACGAAGAAAATGAAAAATGCAGGAACGTCCTTCAGTTCACTTTTTTGAAAGATGCTTACTCAGTGCTTGAGATCATTTAAGTGTTTTTAACTTTTCTCCCAGAAGCTGTAGGCTGTTTCGACAAGAGGTGCCTCAGAGTAATGCATCGAGTTCAGTGTATTAGGTTATAGAAAGAACGTTAATAAAGCATGAGGAGATGACTCTTGATATTTGCTTTAATAACCCCATCTATATGAAGGATAAAGATAAAAGGAATGATTCTAATGATAAAAGCCCTTAGCCTGAACCCTGCATGTATTAAGACACTATCAGCTGTAGAAGCTGAGCCAAACCGCTCGAATCAGCACGAGCTTAATGGTGTAGTACAGCTAAAGAGTATATTGGGTTTGTCTCGCCAATCTTTTGATGCCCGTTTTTCTATTCGAGGCCAAGACGGATACGTAGCAAGCAGTGTTACTTGGTATGATGCTCGAGAAAGTCACCCGACACGTTCAGAGTACCGCCTTTACTTCCAAACTAATGAGGTTATGGACCGTGCTCAAGAAGGGAGCACTCTAATCTTAGGTTTGGATGCATCTGGGGGGTTTTGGATAGAGTTAATTGTGTAATGACCAATAAAAAAGGTAAGCCCCTTTGGGGCTTATCTTTAATTGGCTTAGCTAGCTTGGCGTTGCTCGCCCACCAACTTTTCAGCTGCCGTTAATGTCTTGATCATCTGCTCAGCTACGGCATGGATTACATTCATACAAACTGAGTTACCAAACTGCTGATACACTTGGTTTTGTGAAACGGCATCAACCTTAAAGCTTTCAGGAAAACCTTGTAACCTAGCGCACTCGCGTGGCGTTAGCTTGCGTGGGTTTTTATTGAGCTGGGCTTGGTCAATGAGTATCTCTGAACCATCTTTATAGTATCGAGCACTGATGGTATTCGTGTACTCACTCTCTGCATTGAAAAGTGAATAACCAAACCCGTTGCCTTTGGTCTTATGTCCTTCCTTTCGCTTTTGATGTCCTTCCCATAGTCTATCTGAAATAGTAAAACGGTCTTTACCATGCTCTGCATGATCAGCAGCCAATTCCTCTGGTGTTTGTAGGATGTCTCCAACACGTGTTGGTGTCTTTGGCGGCTCAGGCCAATTGAACATATCGCCGAAATTTACGCCTGGGAACTGGTCCTTATCAAAACCAATTATGAACACTCGCTCTCGGTTCTGAGGTGCACCAAAGTCACCTGCTCGTAATACGCGTACATCAACCCAGTAGTTCAACTCATCTTGCAACGCACGTCGTGCTTCTTCACTCATAGGCACATCTTCTGGGATCTGTTGTTCATGTTTCCCTTGTAAGATATCCATGATCGTTTTTAGTGTACGACCTTTGTCATGCCCTCTGAGCTGTTTGACGTTTTCAAGTAAAAAAGCTTTGGGTCTCTTTAATGCCAAAATTTTCTGGACCTCAAAGAACATCGTACCTCGTGTATCACTGAATCCTTGTTTTAGACCTGCTTGAGAGAAGGCTTGGCATGGAAAACCACCTAAAAGGATTTCATGATCATCGATCTCTTCAGCTGAGATCTTAGTGATATCACCATTTGGCATGTCGCCATAGTTAGCTAAGTAAGTTTTTTGGGCGAATTTATCCCATTCTGAGGTGAAAACACAATGACCGCCTAACTGCTGAAATGGGTAGCGGATACCACCAATACCAGCAAAAAGATCGATAAAACGAAAGCTTGCGTCTTCTATTTTTCCTTGTTTTAAAGGGGCATTATCGTAGAACCTTTTCATTTCATCTTCTAGGTCGATAATTTTACCCCACTTAAGAGGTGAAGGTTTATGCTCTCCAGCTTCCCAACCACGAATTGTTCGTTCGCCGTCTTTGCCTAGACCTATCAAATTTGCTAGCTCGCGCTGCCCTAAACCAAGTCTATCTCTTAACTCTTTGATATAATGGGAGGTATTCAATTTGTGCACCATATTTCTCAATTGATATCCGGTTTTTGCCCCGGTGATAGTGTGCACTGTATATTTTGACATACATAATTGCAAGTGGTTATCCGGTTTTTAACCCTGTAAACAGGAAGTGAGAATGGCTTATATAATTAAAAATGGGATGGTTGAGCACAATGGTGTTTTTTTGGAAGCTGAACACCTATTTAAGCTGGGGAGAATATCAGCCAACTCTGACGGTGTTGAGGTTGGGTTAGTTATTTCTAAGCGCCCGGCTCAAATCCATTTTAAATTTGAAACAGAACCAGCCCCTAATTTTGTTTTGTTTTTTCGTGGAAAACCATTAGATAAAGAACAAACACATTCGTTGGTTAAGTATGGCTACTTCATATCTGATGGTAAAAGAGTGCATTTTGTTAGCTCCCGCATCAATGAGCACCTAGCTATCGCTTTTGGTGACTTACCGCTACCTAAGTTGATGAAACTTCTTCGTTCCTTACATTTAGAAGCGTTGATTGATGAGTTCCCAGCTCACTTAATTGAAATGCTGAGAGATAATCAGAAGAAACAAGCTCATCATGAAAAGCTATTCGTGCAATCGTTGTATCCGTATCAAGAAGAAGGGGTCAACTGGTTAAGTTTTTGTGCTGAAAACGGCGTGGGAACTATTCTTGCCGATGATATGGGATTAGGCAAGACAGCCCAAGTGATTGCGCTGTGTTGCGATGTCTTAGAGAAGAATCCTAACAGTAAAATTTTAATCGTCGTTCCAAATCCCTTACTCGACAACTGGGTTAGAGAGTTCCAGCTTTTTGCCCCAAGTATTGTTCCATACCTTCATTATGGAAAACATCGTCGTGGTGTCGCTTCCGCTTTTGATGAGCATAATGTCGTGGTTACTCCTTACACGACAATGTCTTCAGACATTACTATGTTTGAAGACATGTATTTTGACCTCGCTCTGTTTGACGAAGCGAGTATGTTAAAAAACCCTAAATCGATCCGTTCCTTGTCTGCTCGTCGATTGAATGTTGGTGTAACCGTTGCTATGTCTGGGACCCCAGTTGAAAACAGCTTAATGGATGCATGGGCGTTAACGGACCTAGTCTTTGAAGGCTTTTTAGGGGCGCAAGATAGCTTTAAGAGTCGATATGTTCATTCTGATTTGTCTGAGACACTCAATAAGAATTTAGAAGAGCTTGAGAGTAGTTTGCGTCAAATTACTTTACGCAGAATGAAAAAAGATGTGTTGGAGCAATTACCAGAAAAGCTTGATATACACACAGCCGTTTCTATGGGAGAAGTTGAAAAAGCACAGTATGAATCGTTGATTGATGAGATGCAGAGAGATAATCAAAACGGTGGTGGTGGGATCCTTCCATTAATAAATAAACTCCAGCAATTTACAGCTCACCCAGCACTAATTGACCCTACAATACCTAATGATGTTAGATCTCTTATTAAGCATAGCGCTAAGTTCGAGTTACTTATGATCCAATTGGATAAAATTGTACAAGCTGGTGAGAAGGTTATTATTTTTGCAACTTTCCAAAAGGCTATTGACTTAATACAAGGTGCGATACGCGAAAGGTATGGCATATTGCCTGGGGTTATTGATGGTCGCACACCCAATGATGAGCGTCAGCCACTTATTGATACCTTCTCTTCCTCAAAAGGCTTTGACGTTTTGTTACTGCACCCTCGAACGGCAGGTATGGGGCTCAATATTACAGCCGCAACTAATGTGATTCACTACTGCCGTCAGTGGAACCCTGCACTTGAAGAGCAAGCGACGGCAAGGGCTTGGCGAAATGGTCAAAAATTCATAGTGAATGTTTATTACATGTACTACGCCGGTACTATTGAAGAAAAGATCGATGAACGCATCCGTCTAAAGCAGCAGCTCAGTGAACGTGTTGTTTCAGTTACCGATGATAAAGAAACAGACAAGCAGATAATGCTAGAGTATTTGGAAACGTTAGGTTTATGAATCAAAAAATAGAACTACCAGAAGAAGATGATTTTCGCCCGTCAGCGGCTCGATTAGTCGAAAGTTTACGTGATACCGGTTATAGCAAAGAGGCTGCATTTTCGGACATTATTGACAATTCAATAGCGGCTAATGCAACTCAAATTGAAGTCGAACTCCAGTATATGTATGGAGAGTTCAGAGTCATCATTAGCGATAATGGTGATGGGATGTCAGAAGAACAACTACGAAATGCAATGCGTTATGGTTCGCCACGCCGTGACAATCCTAAATCGTTAGGTAAGTTCGGTATGGGGCTAAAGACAGCATCGACAGCATTTTGTCGCCGTCTTGTAGTGCTATCCCATCAGAATGGTAACAACGTCGGTCGAGCGTGGGATATAGATAAAATTATCGCTTCGGATCGCTGGGAGTTAGAAACTCCAGATGAAGATGATTATTACGATGATTTTGAGGTATTGAGTAGTTTTTCAAATGCTAGCGGCACCATGATTATTTGGGAGAATATAGACCGTTTAGTTAAGTCTGGCAGTGAAAAGCAAATGCGAGAGCAGATTAAGTCTCTTGGTAAAGACCTTTCTTTAGAGCTAAGCGCAGTATTCTTCAAGTTTTTGAACTCTGGTGAAGTGACCATTTCAATGAAAGTTGGAGATAGCCCATCCGTAAACTTAAAGGGTTGGGATCCTCTCTGCTCCCAATTTGTAACTAAGGACGGTGTGCGTTCTCGTATATTGAAAGAGAGGTCCGTACAAATTGAGGGCGATAAAAATCTTAGCTTTACCGTAAAAGGCGGTGTTATTCCTTCTCTAAATGAATTGAATTCTGATGAGCAAGACTACGTCCGTTATGGCCTCGATAATCAAGGGCTTTACATCTATCGAGAAGGTCGCCTTATCTGGCACGATGGCTGGCCACATCGTATGTATAAAAAAGAAAGTAAGATCACACGTCTTCGAGTTGAGCTGAATTTCAGCCACGAATTAGATGATGTGTTCAGCATCGACTTTCGCAAGAGTCGTGTCATTATCCCTGCCGAAATCAGAAAAGAGTTACAACAGCTCATTTCTCCTTGGCGTCAAGAGTTGACTAAAGGGCAAGAACGCTTAACTTCTGCAAATACTAAGCGGGCGCACGGCCCTGCCGATAAAGCGATTGATAAACATAAAAAGTACACCAAGAACTCTGAAATTAAAGTTGATGGTGACACGGTAACGATCCGCAATAAAAATCAGATGAAACCGATCGTGATTCAGGGGATTCGTGTCTATGATGACAAAGCCGTTCGTGTACATGAGGAAGATTCATTACTGGGTGATTGCTTATGGGAGCCTTCATGTGATGACGAAGGAAATACATGCGTCACCCTTGGCAAGTCACACCCTTACTTCCATAAGATGTATAACGTTTGCAAAGGTAATGCCGAGGCCATGAAAGCCTTGGATATGCTGCTGTGGAGTTTATCAAATGCTGAGCACGGTGAGTTCTCTGATGCTAACAAGCATACGTTGAATGGATTTCGCCAAAAGGTAAGTCAAACACTACGCCATTTGAGTATCGAGCTTCCAGATGTGGAGGAGGATGAATGAGTTACCAATATGATCTATCCGACTTTAAACGCTATTTGAATGATAAAAACCCAAAGTATCGAGTGGACGGTCTGATTTTTTGGAAGACAACAATTCCTATTCCTATAGATTTGTTCAACCGGATTTTTAATGAATCAGATCATATCGTTACCGATTACGTTTACCAGCTAGCGGCAAGTGCTGTGGCATTTAGCCACCAAGAGCAATTTGAAAGCATCTTTGAGGTTGCAGTTACAGACCTACCTAAAGGCGACTTAAAGAAAAAGCATGTCGCCTTGCTAGATTGGCTCAATGAGCAATTACCAGAACGATCCGAAATTACCCGTATGGCTTACGAGGTCGCAGATACCTTAGGACTTGAAGCGTTCATATTCTCTACAGAAAAAGTGGCAGAAGCACTTCAACACCAAGGAAAAAAATATGCTCGTATCTTTATGCCTGAAGCGGTAAAAGCACATTACACTTTGATACTAGGTTGCGAGAGTGTTGGTACCGCAAACACGGATATGTTTGGCAATATTATTGCGGATCGTTATGGTATTTACAGAGCTGGATTTGGTGATGCTTTAGTAGCTATTTTTAATGGGTTGTTGGACTTCCGTATCCTTTGCTCTGGTCGAGGAGAGCATTTGAGCAACTACAGAATAGTTGCTCCTCTGATCGAAGATATTGATGTTCGCCTAGCTAAAACAAGTGATGGTTCGCTATGGGAACCTGGATATGAAGATGACCACTATATTACTCTAAATAATGAACACCCTCTTATACGTAACCTGTCGGAAGAGCAATCAAGGCCGTTAGCCGAGTGTCTGTTTTTTATGGGGGAGTTTGAGAACGGCCAGTTTTCAGACACCAACAAGAAACTGATAGAAAACTTACGTCAAGAGGTCTCGCGTAGCCTTTGGATTAAGCACGATTAACTTCAATGCAGCTGCCTTAGGGTAGCTGTATTTTTATTTAGGAATTAGAAAGTAATGCTTTCAAAAATTAACACGGTTGGTGAATGGTATAAGAGTGAGTCGGAGTCAAGCTGGCATTTTGATGAGTTTTCGTTTACTGAAGAGGTCAAGAGTGCTTTTAGTAACCTCGACTTGGATCTTGAGATCTTCGAGCATTCAGCTCGAATTAAGATTATAAACAATAAAAACCATTGCTATATTCCTAGCCACTACTTCCTATATGCACTAAGGCTCCAACCTTTAGTTTCTCTGCTTAGTAACTACATGGCTGTCTTTGACCAAGTAAAAAGCTCGGTAAAGACAGCAGTTGATTTTCATAATTTAATTAATAGCTCTTCACCATCAAACCCAGTATTAACCTCGTTAGATCCTTATAGCCGAGATAATTTTTTAAATGCATTCCGTTTGAAAGCTAATCGATTGGGCGGGAAAGATATTATTAACGATGACAAAACTAAAGGGAAAAAATATCGTTCACAAGATGATTTTATGAGCTCAATCTTGCTGAAAGCGTTGCCTGTCCCAGATGCAAGCTCTGGTGTACTTGGTGATTTGCTTTATGCGTTCTCCAAATCCCCATCAGCTTACCAAGCTCTTATGGATAACTACTCTCCAGCTATTCCATACCTCTTTAGGTCAACAAGTGGCGATGAGTTGATGTTTAGGGTCTTATCGACACTTGGATGGCAAGGTAAATTGGATGCTGAATTAACTCCATCCTCATCAGGGTTTGCTGATTGGGGATCAATCGATAAAGCATTTTTGTTTAGACCTACCTCTATATTGGGTCACGCAGAATATGTTGAAGAGCCGATTCACTATCATTTACCTTCACACCAGTATGTATATGTTAAAACAGGCTTACTTGATACTGATGAATTAAGAGCAAGTGTCTCTGAGCTTATCTCTAGGCTGTGGAACAACATGTCTATTCAGAAAGATGATGAGGTGTTTTTCTTTAAGTCATTTCTTCGCTTTGACTTGAAAGCCCCTGCATTTACCGGTGCGAGCAATAAAATCTTTTATGGTGCGCCTGGAACAGGTAAGAGCCATCACATTCATAATGTAGAGTGTGAAGGTGCTAATAAAATCGTGACGGTTTTTCACCCTGACACTCAGTACAGTGACTTTGTTGGTGCCCTTAAACCTAACATGGCAACAGATGAAAACGGAAAACCCTACGTTGCTTACCAATTCCGACCAGGGCCGTTTACTAGAGCACTAATAGAAGCGAAATCTCACCCGTCTAAACATGTCTGCTTAGTAATTGAAGAGTTGAACCGAGCACCGGCAGCTGCTGTCTTTGGGGAGCTATTCCAACTATTGGATAGAGAGGATGATGGTGAAAGTACTTACAAGATTGATGCGTCAGACCCTGACATGTTGTCTTACATCAACCAATCTCTTGATAAGGTCGGTATAGCAAACATTAAACAGTTGGAAATACCGGCTAACCTTTCCTTATTAGCCACTATGAACAGTAGTGATCAGGCAGTAATGCCTTTAGATACAGCATTCAAACGACGCTGGCGTTTCAAGTTTATTGATATTGATTTTTCTCATGTCGATGTCCCAAACTACGACTTTCACTTATCAACTCAAAGTGGTGTATATAGAATTTCTTGGCCAAAGTTTGCTTCAATCATTAATGATGTATTGATTGAAGCTCACGTTGCTGAAGATCGCCTACTAGGTCCTTTCTTTGTGAAAAAAGATGAAATAGAAACAGCTGAATCGGCAAAAGAAACCCTTAGCAGTAAGGTGTTTGTTTATCTTTGGGATGATGTACTTCGTCATTTAGGGCATACAAAAATTTTCTCTTCTAAATATAAAACGTTCGGTAAATTATCAAGCGAATTCAAAAAAAATATGGCTGTATTTAATTTGTTAATTGAAGAGAAAATTGAAAAGGAAGGCCGAAAAATTGAGGTGGCTGAGGCACCAGAAAATGCAGTTGAATAATATATTGTACTTATCTGATCGTAGTTTCCTTGAAGACCCATCGATTCCTCGAAGCGTATTGGATGAGTTGCAAAATCAGGGGCTGATTGCCCCTGATATGAGGAGGATACATTTTTGTGGAGTAGTGCCTTACAGCGATGGTATAGCTGTTTTTTTACCGCGTAACCATCTTGCATCAATAGAAGATGGTGGCATTGCTGGCTATTATCTGGTCCAAGCTCTACTAAAATATTATCAAGATAAAGATAGTGGCATTTATGCTCAAGAGAACGGTACTGAAGTGATAGGTGGTCGTGCCTTATCTTTAGCTATCTCGCTCATTGATGACTATCGATCGAATGGCTTATATGTACGTCGAGTGAAAGAGAATACAGTTAATTCTGGGAAAGTTAATTGGTCGCGTACTATTGCACGTAGTTCATCATATCCGGCTAATAGTGGATCTGTTTATTTGGAATTACACTCATCTCGTGCTAAATACCTTACACACTGTGAAACAGCGAAGATACATGCAGAGGTTGTCAAAGAATTACTATCAGATTATGGATCTTTATGGTTTGGTACTTTTTCTCATTCCGACCTGAAAGTGGAGTCTCTTGTTAGTTCCATTGGGAGTACTGAAGCCAAACTCTTATATCTTGAACAGCAATTGCAGCTTAGTTATTCTGAAAGAGATATGTTTTTGATAAAAGCCCTAATCAAATATCTTAGAGTAAAAAAGGGCAATGAGGTTAATTGTGTATTAATTGGTGTGCGTAAATTTCACAACTTATGGGAGTCAATGCTCGATCAGTGTTTGATTGGTAAATATCCAGTAAATAGCAAGTTACCTGTTCCTATCTACCAGACGAATGAAGGTGATTTTATTACCGTAGCTCAAAAAGGTCAGAGGACAGATACCGTTCTGAAGCATGAACAAGAGAACAAGTTTGCAGTCGTCGACGCAAAATACTATAGCGCGACTTCACCATCGACTGCTCCGGGCTGGTCGGATTTGGTTAAACAGTTTTTCTACCAGCAGGCAATTCATGAGCTTGAAGGAAAAGATACTCCTGTATCTAATCACTTTATATTTCCAGGTAGCACGCAAAAACTAAAGTCAGCACATGTCGCAAAAAGAGGCGTTGATGTTCGTTCTGTAGATGAATGTATTCCTCGATATGCGACTATTCATTGCCACTATCAAGATCCAATCAGATTACTAGAAGTTTATGTGAAAGGTGAAAGGTTGACTCAATTAACTCAGGAAATATTCAATTCATAATAAAAAAGCCACATGACGTGGCTTTTTGTCTAACTGCGAGAGCTAGATTTACTTTAATTTGGCACGCCTAGTTTATCATAGTTTTCGAGGTTTCGCTTTTAGCGAATGTTTCGTTATGAATATTCTTTTAGAACATCGTGTTGAGGCTCCGCCAGCGTTGGATAATCGATGTAGCCTTTTTCGTTGCCGCCGAACAGAGTGGCGCCATCAAGATCGGATAGTTCGCTGCCGTTTTGTAGGCGTGAAACTAGATCTGGGTTAGCAACGAATGGGCGACCAAATGCGACGAGATCGGCGTAGCCTTTGCTTAGTACTTCTTCGGCGCGTTGTGGTGTGTAGCTGCCGGCAACGATGATGGTGTTAGAGAACAAGGCTCTTAGTTCGACACGGAAGCTTTCAGGGATAACTGGAGCATCATCCCAGTCGGCTTCTGATAGGTGCAGGTAAGCGATGTCTCGATCTTGAAGTGCCTTCGATGCCTCTAAAATCGTTGGTACGATATCTGGGCAGTTCATGTCTTTGAAGGTGATGAACGGCGCCAAGCGCACACCTACTTTATCGGCACCTATCTCTTCAATCACAGCATCAACCACTTCGATTAGGAAGCGAAGGCGGTTCTCGCGGCTACCGCCGTAGTTGTCGGTGCGTTTGTTTGAGTTGGTTCTTAGGAACTGATCAATCAGGTAGCCATTGCCACCGTGTATTTCCACTCCGTTGAACCCTGCCTCGACTGCTTTTTTCGCTGAGTTAGCAAAATCTTGAACAACACGATCGATGTCTGCTTGGGTCATCTCTCTTGGTTGGATGCAATCCACCATGTTGCCGTTACCATTCTCATCAGAGATCCAAACCTGCGTTTCTATTGGAGCTAATGCAGAAGGTGCAATCGGTAACTCGCCTTTTTGAAAGGTAGGGTGTGATACTCGGCCTACATGCCATAGCTGGCAGAATATCGCGGCACCTTGTGCTTTTGCTGCTGTTGTTACTGACTTCCAACCTTCGATTTGTGCATCGGTATAAACGCCGGGTGTGAATGAGTAACCTTGAGAGTCATCAGAGATCTGCGTTGCTTCCGTGATGATCAGCCCTGCACTTGCGCGTTGTTGGTAATAGGTTGCCATCATGTCGTTTGGCACGTTTCCAGGTTGGCTAGTACGAGCGCGTGTCATGGGTGCCATAACCACGCGGTTTTGTAGTGCTAGGCCTTTCAGTTCTGATGCTTCGAATAATTTGTTCATGGTTTCTACCTTGTTTTAATGCTGTGATCTTTCTTTTTGTATTGGGGCTATAAGTCGCGTTATTTGCTTTCTGCTGGGCTGAAAATAGAGTTGCTCTGTGGCTTTTCAGCTCGGTTAGCTTTGGCGATAAGTAGCAAGCCAATGACAGGGACAACAACGGCTGCGAATGGAATCATTCCAGCGCCTAACTGGCTGTCGAGTACCATGCCACCAAGGAATCCACCGAAGGCATTCGCTAGGTTAAACGCTGAGATATTGGCGGTTGCTGCTAACTCTTGGCCTTCGCCACCGTGGTTCATCACTCGAAGTTGCATAGCGGGAACGTTCGCAAATGATGCAATACCAAAGACAAATGCAGCTGCAACGAATAGGATTTTGTTGTCTACCACTAGGCCTACCACAATCAGTGAAGCGATCATCGCGACTGCCCAATACATTGAAGCTTTGCCTAGATTTTTATCTGAAGAGCGACCGCCCAAGGTGTTACCGATAATTAAGCCGACACCCACAATCACTAAGATCCAAGTAACAGACTCTTGACCGTAACCCGTGATGTGCATGGCGATAGGCGCAAGGTAGCCGTAAAGCGTCATGAAGCCAGACCAAGCAAAAGCGGTGATCGCCAAGCTGATGAGAAGCATTGGATTTTTGAATGCCAACAGCTGAGTTTTGATGTCTTTCGCTTCGCTGTGACCTGAAGATTTTATTGACGTTAAGATTGAAATCATGGCGATGGTGCCAAGTGCTGCCACGGTAAAGAAAGTGGTGTGCCAGCCGAATTGCAAGCTGACCCATGTACCAGCTGGAACGCCAAGAACGTTAGCGAGTGTTAAGCCTGCGAACATTTGGCCAACGGCACGACCTGCCATTTTTTCAGACACTAAGTTGGTTGCAACAACCGCACCGATACCATAAAAAGGGCCTTGCACTAAGCCTGCGATAACACGGCTGGCAAGTAGAAGTGGGTAGCTAGGAGCAAGGGCTGATAAGACATTACCGATGATGAACAGTGCCATTAAGCCAATCAGTACCATCTTCTTGTTAAAACGTGCGAGGTAGATGGTTAAGATCGGGCCACCAATAACGATAGCCAATGCGTAAGCACTGATTAGGTATCCGGCTTGACCTTCGGTGATCGAAAGGGATGTGGCAATTTGTGGAAGGATGCCTGCAATAACAAACTCAGCGGTGCCGATGGCAAAAGCTGCGAGTGTCAGTATCCAAACTTGGAATGGGATCTTTTCTTTATGGATCGCTTCTGATTTCATAGTGAAGTACCTGTGTTAATTCTTGTTTGTTAGGACGTGAGATACACGCCCTAACGATTGTTCTTTATGTCTTTGCTTCTTTGCGGAGTGTTAGCCGAGTAGAGCGCCGCCATCGATATCGATGATTGACCCTGTGACGTATGGGTTATTAATTACGAACAGGTAACCCATGGCTATCTCTGAAGGCTCGCCAACCTTGCCTGCGGGTAGGTTGTTTTTGGCGTTGTCGTACATGCTTGTACGAGCGGAATCGTCCATGTTTTTGTAGGCTTCCGTCATGGTTAAACCCGGGCTAACGGCATTGACTCGAATAGGTGATAGCTCTTTCGCCAGTATTTTGGTTACGCTTTCTAGTGCGGCGTTGATGGCGGTTTTTACGTAAGTACCAGCAACAACTTTGCGTGACAACATGCCAGTTGTGAACGTGATAGACCCGTTTGGTGTCATGTAACGAGCGGCATGTTTGGCTACGTTTAAGCTGCCCCAAAACTTAGTGTCAAAAGCTGTCTTGGCGTCTGCGGTTGCTACGTCTGTTACTTTTCCTGCGGGAGCGGATGAGCCAGCCGTTACGATTAAGTGGTCAAACACGCCAATCGATTCGAAGTATTCACAAATCGACTTTTCATCGGTGATATCAACGCCTGTGTGTCGGCTGGCAATATGTACCGTGTTGTTCTCGTTTCTTAGTTGCATCGCTAGTGCTTTGCCGATACCTGATGTGCCACCAATGATGACGAAAGTGCGTTGCTCTTGTTTAGTCGATTCGTTAGTCATGCTCTGAATTCCTGCGTTGTTCTGTTGATGTTTGCCATTATATTTATTCGACTAAATTTGATAATTGGTTAAAATATAAATTCATTATTCGTTTAACCTGAATAGTGTGACTGAGTATTCAAATCGAGCATTAAGATCGAGAAGTAAGACGAAGAGGTGGAAGCGAGAATCGTATGGATAAGTTTTCAGATATGGCGATGTTCGTGAGCATTGTTAAGCATCACGGGTTAGCGGCGGCGGGGCGAGAGTTAGGGCTTTCTCCTGCGACCATGACAGCAAGGCTGCAGGCGCTTGAAGAACGATATGGTGTGAAGTTGTTGAATCGAAGCACGCGTCATGTGTCTTTAACCGACTCTGGCGAGCTGTATCACAAGGCGTGTCTGGAGATATTGGATAATGTCAGTGAGGCCGAAAACCTGATCCAAAATGGCGTCAAAGAGGTCAAAGGTCCACTCAAAATCGCCGCGCCGAAAGACATCGGAAAGCAGTACATTCTTCCGATTCTCTCTGAGTTCTGTCAGCAATATCCCGACGTGATCCCTTACCTCTACTTGAACGATAACCTCTCGAACATTGCTGAATCTGGCATGGATATCGTGGTCCGTTATGGTGAATTGGTCGACAGCAGTTTGATATCCAGACGCTTGTCACCAAGCCGACGTGTGCTGTGTGCTTCTCCTGAATATCTTGCCAAGCATGGAACACCGTTAACACCACAAGATTTGGTTGATCACGATTGTTTAGCCATGCTGCGCAGCAATGAAGAGCTCAAGACATGGCACTTCCAAGATCATGATATGAAGAAGTCGATTACTGTTGTTCCAAAGCGATTTTCAGACGATGGCGAAGTGATTCGCTACTGGGCATTAAAAGGCGAGGGCATTGCTCTTAAATCGGTACTGGATGTGCAAGGCGACATCAATAACCAGCGCCTTGTGACGCTGCTTAATGGCTACATGAAGAACTTCAACACCGCGATGTCGGTGTCGAGTGCCGATTTGAATGTGGTGTACATCAGCAAGAAATATCAGCCCAAGCGTATCCGGTTGTTTCTTGATTTCTTGTTTGAGCGGTTTGGCGATTTGGTTGAAAAGTCTAGTTAGATTAGCCGAGAAGCAGCGCATGACAGATCTCTCGAACTCAACACCCGGGTACGGACAGAGAACATTGAACTGGTTATGATACGACCAACATAAGGATGTGATTGGAGAGAAAAATGAAAGTCGTCGGAGATACGGTTATCCAACCTTTTCACAAGGCAACCTGCCATTGCGGTGCGGTTGAACTAGAGTTCAGCTTACCTAACGGGATAGAAAAACCACGCCGCTGTGATTGCTCTATCTGTCGTCGCAGGGGAGCGATTGTGGGCTCTGTTGCACTGGACGGCATCAAGATCCTCAAAGGTGCGGAGCATCTCAAGCTTTATCAATTCAATACCAATACCGCGAAGCATTACTTCTGTTCAAACTGCGGTATCTATACCCATCATCAGCGCCGTTCTAGCCCAAACGAATACGGTTTTAACATCGGCTGTTTGGAAGGGGTGAATCCTTTTGATATTGGTGATGTGGTGACCAACGATGGTGTCAATCATCCAGCTGATCGTTAATTTATTGAGCTTTAAAAAGGGAAGAAATTATGTCTGAATACGGAGCGATCATTCGCTGGAAAAAAGCAGAAGATGAAGTCTTTAGCGACAATCAATACAGTCGAGGTCATACGTGGGAGTTCGATGGTGGTGTCACTGTGCCTGCTTCGTCCTCTCCACATGTTGTGCCACTGCCGTTTTCGGTGGAAGCGAATGTTGATCCAGAAGAAGCGTTTATCGCGGCACTTTCTAGCTGCCATATGCTGACGTTTTTGGGCATTGCCGCAAAGCAGAAGTACGTGATCGACTCCTATGTCGATGATGCGATTGGTGTGCTGGAAGAAGATGAATCTGGCCGCTCATCGGTCACTAAGGTGACTCTGCGCCCTAAAATTGTGTTTTTAGGTACCAAAAAGCCCACCGCCAAGCAGCTCGACAAACTGCACCACTTGGCGCACAAAAACTGCTTTATCGCGAACTCGGTAAAAACGGACATTGTGGTAGAAACTAAAGCGTAAACCACACACGTTAACATCCAAAAACCGCGAGGTTGCTTAGTGCATCACTGGCGGTTTTTTTGTGTCTGTGTAATCCTACGTACGGTTTTAATTGAGTGACAGTTAGAAAGTTTTGAGAGATAGGTAGAGAGCTCTTGAATGGTAGGAATAGATTGGTTAGCAGAGAGTTATGTTTAGCGTCCCATTGAATAGTTTTGTACATCGTGTGAGTGATAAAAGCCAAGTGATGGTGAATGCTGCGGAATGTGGATGTCAGTTGAAACGAGTTCGTCGTTCGCGTAATTGGCTGTTGGTCGCTCAAGAGTATCAACTCGTTGAATTTAAAACGATGTTAACCCATGAAAAAGACGGTTGGATAGCAATTGCAATCGACAAAGTGCTGCCTAAACCCGTGGTGTGTTTGGCATCTCTGTTGGCCGCTACACCTTCAATGACTGTGGCTCAGCTGGTGATGGAATCTGGATGTTCAATGGCCGAAGCAAGACGTGCTATTGATGAACATGAAGGTCTGTAGGCGTATTCAAATCGTGTGAAAAGAGAATTGCGAGCAGCAAAAAGCCCGTAACGATATTGCGCTGGAAAACGTCATATCGTTACGGGCTTTATCATCTGTGCTGCTGTTAAGCTAAGCCATGCGGCTTATGAAGCATTGAATCGATTAAGAGTTCGCTACTTTTACACGAATCGTGTTTTTGCCAAGCTTTGACAAGTTCAGCTTGTTTAGTGCCGCTTTAGCTTCTTCTTGCTCTGGCATTTCAACAAAAGCGAAGCCTTTTGAGTCGCCAGTTTCTTGGTCTAAAACTAGGCTGCACTCTTTTACTGAGCCAAACTCAGAAAATAGCACACGGATGTCTTGCTCAGAGGTAGAGCGCGATAGGTTACGAACTAGAAGTTTCATAATAAACCTTGAATATGAATTTACGCCGAGCATTGTCGCACACTTTCATGCTCACCCTCACAAATAATTACTCTAATCATTTCTTTGGTAATGTGTCGCTCTATTTACCGATTAAGCGAGCTGTTTACCTGCTAGCCGCGGTTTATCGTGATATCTGACACGAATCCATGCTCTGTGCTGGTCAACGCCTGTTGTAGCATCTGAGCGGCTTCTTGCGCGGTCATAAAGCTCGAGGTATCCATGCCTTTACCGCTTGTATTCCAAAACTCGGTCGCCATTCCTCCAGGGTAAACCGCCACGATTTTCATCGGGTGACCTTTTAGCTCTAACCTTACCGATTCGATAAAGCCTTTCACGGCCCATTTTGCCGCGCAGTAGGTGGACTCTTCAGCTTTAGCACCTTGTGCCGCCGTCGACATCACCACAGCGATGGTGACCGATTGATCTTTGTAGCGCTGTACAAGCTCGCGAATCAAAAAGATCGAAGACTCAATATTGTTCTTCAGCATGTCGCTGATGATGGTTGGATCTTGCTGTTCTATCTTACCGAAGTACCCACTGCCAGCGCTGTGGATCACCAGCTTCGGCATTTCAGGTAACGCATCCAATAACTCGCTCACTGAGTGCGGGTCACAGAGATCACACGCTTGGCTAATGGTATTCGCAGGTAGGCCTTGCGCCACTTCTGCTAAACGTTGTGCATTGCGACCTGTAATGGCTACGCGCTGAGCGTCGGCGTTAGCATATTGTTTCGCGAGAGCTGCGCCTAAACCGCTGCTTGATCCGGTAATTAAAATCATACTGTCTTCAATTTGTAGAGTTGATTCGAGATAGTAAGGGGCTAGGCTAAGATTTTCTGAGATCTATGGCTAAAGTTGATCGATAGCCTGGTTGATAGGTTAATAGCTTGGGTGATTGGTCGAGCGGTAAGGCTGAGCTAAGAAAGTGGGGGAAAGCCGTTAAGAATCGACGGGTTTAGCAAGAAATAACAGCGTTAAAAAACAACGAACTAACAAGTAAAAGCGCCGGCATAGAGCCAGCGCTTTTGAGTAATCATAAGTGATTATTCGTCGTCGAACTGTTTGATCGTGAACGCGTCTTCGATTCGGTTAAGCTCTTCTTGTTCTTTCACTCGCTTCTCTTCTTGCAGAGTCGCTCTCGTTTCGTTGAAACGTTTTTTCTCTGACTTAGTCAGGAATTTTACAGCTTTTTTGTTGGTCAGTGCGTAAGCAACTACGTCTTCACCTTTTTCTCTGCGGTCGTTTACGCGTTGTGAGAAACGTTCATTGTCGCGAGCTTTACGCTCCGCTGAGGTCAACTTGCTCATGCTTTAAAGCCTTTTCAATTATTCATGGTAGGGAATCTACGCTTAGCGAAACAAATGGGGACTGCTTAGTGTCAGTCTAGTCCATTTGTATGCTGGTGGCGCATCTTAGCACAATGGCTTGAGCATGCAGGTATGCTATTCGAGGGATCAAACAAAACAGCCCACAATTTTCGTTGTGGGCTGTTTTGTTACGTACTGTAGATGTAGTCATCGTTTTAAAACTAAGAATCAGAAACGGCAGTTACATCAAATCTTCTCGATGTATAAGATGACCTCTCCGACTTTAAAGCCAAACTTAGACATCTCAGTCTTGTTGAACAAGCGTTTATCGTCCATTAAGAACATCCAATCATCGAGCACCACTTCATAGGTGCTGCCGTCTACTTCAATCTCTAAGTCATATTTCCAATACAGCGCAGAACCTTGGGTTTCACCATAAGCGGTTCCAACGACATCGTTGGCAGTCCCAGAATAGGTGTTTTCGCCCGTTTTGATCAGATTCCAAACGCGAGTTGAGCGCTCGCCATCAGCAAAAGAGAACCACTCTTTTATTTTTCCGTTGTCACCGTCCCAAGTCGCGATCAGTTTGGCATCAAAGCGGCGCAGTAAGTTACCAGAGCGGTCTAGCACCATGCCGTAGGCCATTAGCTCGCCATTAAAAAAGGTTTCAAGCTTGAGCTCTGGCGTAGTGTCGACATGGTCTTCTAAACTTGCAGAGCCACAGCCCACTAGCCAAGTTAGTGAAAAAAATGCCAGAGCAAATTTTATTATTGTTGTTTTTGGATTCATTTGTTCAAACCTAAAAGTTGTTTACGAAGACCGGGTTCAGAGGTGTTTTCAGACAACCAAATCGCTAGAAAGGCTTCACCAAATTGCTTGTCTTGGATGGTGCCGATCGGTTGTTCATCGAAATAAAAACGACTTACGTTATCTTCAGCGACACGAATCGTGAGTGTGCTTCCTTCTTCCACGTTCGGCCACATCGCGTACAAGGGTTTCAACCAACGTTGAATGTTGCTGTCAGAGTAGCCAAGCTTGTTCCACTGATCTTCGGTAGCGTCTACGAGGTCTTTGCTATCGATAGAGCGGTAATACTCAAGCTTCAAAGCTCGTTCGGAGTTGGTTGGAGTCGCGTAGAATTCTGCCGAGTAGAGAGTCCAAAACAGGTAACTCATTTCACCCTCACCACGTTTGTTCAGATCATCGACAGCAGAGGCTCTAGCGTGTCCGGCAAATAACAGCGCAGCAAAGATTAACGGGAGAGTAATAAAGCTTAGAAGTGTGTTTTTTGCTTGCTGATGAGCGCGAACAATACCTCGCTCAGGTTTGAACGTTTGTGTCGGGTTGCGTGGATAAGCCATAAGTCACCTCGTTATTGCCATTTTAGGTTGTATTAAGTTGGAGTAGGCGGCCACCAGTAAGGGCAACAAAATCCCCCAACTTATTGCAAGGGCAGCAACTACCGATGCATCTGGCCAAGTAGTAAGAAGAGCACCTGCTTTGATGCCTCCCCAATAACTACTAGTACCTGCTACGAACCCTATGACAAACAAGATCACTTTCGAGCATTTTAAAAGCCAATTTAGGCTGTGGTTAAAACTGATTAAGAACATGATCCACAGGCAGACAAGCCACACCGGGAACCACGATTGATTCGCAATTTCAGAGTCGACGGCAAACACGCCGAAGTGGAGTAAGAGGCTATCAAGCAATAGCCCCAATGGTAATAAAATGAGTATTTTCAGATCGCTACTGCGAGTAGGGGAGAGAAGGAAGTGAACGGCCACAATCAGTGGCGCCACGAACGGGGCTTGCGCGGTAAAGAACGCGCTGCAAACCCAGGTCGCTTGAAACAGAACGAGATTAATAATCCAAAACCGTTTCATCTTTTGCTCCAAAGTAACGAGGTTTTCTAGCAACTAAGTGATGAGTACTGATCACGCGCTCTTTGAATGCACCTTCACAGTAGCAGAAGTAGAAGATCCACAAGCGCTTAAACTCTTCTGAATAGCCGAGAGACTCTAACTCTTCCCAACTGTTTTCAAAGGCGATGTTCCAATCATTAAGCGTTCGAGCGTAGTGCAGGCCAATGTCATCAATTTCTTGGACAACAAGGTCTGTACTGGTCGCAAGGTGTTGGGTCATCACTGAAACCGAAGGGAGACAGCCGCCAGGGAAGATGTACTTCTGAATAAAGTCGACGCCTTTGCGATATTTGTCGTAACGACTGTCGGCAATGGTGATTGCTTGAATCAGCATTTTGCCTGATGGTTTCAACAGTGAAGAACATTTCTCAAAGAAGGTCTGTAGATATTCATGGCCGACCGCCTCAATCATCTCGATAGAGACCAACTTGTCATACTCACCAGTGAGGTTACGATAATCCTCTTTAAGCAGGGTGATTTTGTCGGTTAAGCCAAGCGCTTTTACTCTCTGTTCTGCAAGCGCGTGTTGGGCATCTGAGATTGTGGTTGTGGTGACATGGCATCCGTAGTGTTGCGCCATGAATATCGCTAAGCCACCCCAGCCCGTGCCTATCTCGACCACGTTATCGTTCTCTGACAACTCTAATCGCTCACAGATGGTTTTCATTTTGTTTTGCTGAGCTTTGGATAGGGTTTCTGCTTCTTCGCTGTAGATAGCGGAAGAGTATTGCATCGAGCTGTCTAGGAAGCGCTCATACAGTTCGTTGCCAATATCGTAGTGAGCAAGAATATTACGTTTAGAGCCTTGCTCGGTATTGGCATTCTTACGACGCAACAATAGGTTTTTGATGCGAGAAATCCATTGCGTTTTATCGTCAAGCTCGTCGAGTTGAGATTGATTTCGAGCCATGATTTGAATCACTTTGGTGAGATCTGGGCTTGTCCATTTTCCATCAATGTAGGCCTCAGATGCGCCGATACTGCCGTTGATGACCACATCTCTAAAAAAGGTCGCATCATGAATCACGATTCGACCTTTCAATTCAGCTTCTCGATCACCAAATACTGAATGCTGGTCGCGCTCAATGATTTCAAGCGTTGCGAATTGCAGGCTTTCTAACACCTTGAAGATTAAAGCTCGATATTTACAGTTGCTTGAAACAGCAACGGCTTTAGCTTGTTGTTCAATATTGTCGTTTTGTTTGGCAAGCTGTTCCATGTAAACCTCGCTGATAACTCATTCTAATATTTTGTGCCAACTAAGCTGAGTTCAGCTCCTTGATTGGAGCGAACCCAAGCTAGAAATGATTTCTGTTTTAAGCGCTTAAGATGTTGAGTCTGGATGCGCCACAAACGGTACTTTTTTCAGGAATAATTTGAGAGCCTGATAATAAATTCCCATCACGACTTTTATCGTCATCGCCGGAATCTTGAATACCGTTCGTCTAATGTTTGTCTTGGTTACTGACTGCTTCGTCAGGGCCAGTGTCGCATCGAAAAGCTTGTCGTCTCGGCGGCTTTCGATGTGAACTAACGTGCGTTTCGCTGGTGGCTTAATCTTCCAAAAATAAGTCATGTTCAAATCCATGAACGGCGAAACGTGAAACTCTTTTTTTACCTTCAATTCTTGGTGCATGTCGATGAGATAGTAGTGTCTTTCTCGCCAAGGCGTGTTACTCACCTCAGCCAACATGTACTTACAATCTCCAGTCTCGTCATAACAGAAGAAACAGTTGATTGGGCTGAAGTAGATGCCTAAACAGCGGCACTGAGCCAGCATCGTCACACGGTTTGAATCAGACCAAACCCCACCAAGTTGTTGCACTTTGGAAGCTATACGTTGCTTAAGTGATTTTGGTTCATCCGTGGTGACATTTTCTTTTTTTTCAGCTAGATAATCCGATTCGACAAAGCGAATCGGGTTGTACCAACGAGTTCCGAACAGCGCACTGCGCGCTGTGGTTTGGGGAAGCTCATCAAGATCTAACCCCATCATATACAGCTGATAGCTGAACTCATGAGTGATGTCGCCAAAGCGGCGATGTCTGACGTTACCCCAATAGATACCGCTGAGCTCTTCACTCTTTTCGGATGCGATCCCCATCTCGGGTGTCAGGGTTTGACTGTTCATAGCGCGGAACTCGTACTCAAATCTAAACCGAAGCGTTTGGTCACATCGAGTGCACTGTGGACACCGTCTTCATGGAAGCCGTTATACCAATAAGCGCCAGCAAAGTGCGTCTGGTTTTTGCCACAGATTTGCTCACGCTTGTGCTGAGCTTCGACCGTGTTCGAATTAAGTACCGGGTGATGATAAACAAAGCTGCGAATAATTTTTTCTGGGTCGATGGCTTCGCTTTGATTCAAGGTGACACAGAAGGTGTCTTGGCTTTCGATGCCTTGCAGAATGTTCATGTTGTACGTGACACAGGCAGGTCGTTTACTGTCGCCATCCAACATGTAGTTCCAGCTTGCCCAAGCCAGTTTTCTGTCTGGTAACAAGCGAGTATCGGTGTGCAGAACCACTTCATTGCGGCTGTATGGGATCTCGCCCAGTACCTGTTGCTCTTGTTCTGTTGCATCACCAAGCAAACGTAAGGCTTGGTCTGAGTGGCAAGCAAAGATTACTTCGTCGAAACCTTGTGCGCTGCCATCTTCAAATTCAATCGTGACGCCTGTTTCTTGGCGAGTCACTTGTTTAATCGATGTATTCAGTGCAACAGTCTTACTTAGGCGTGAAAGGATGATTTCAACATAAGAACGCGATCCCTTTGGTATCACATACCACTGAGGACGGTTCGCGATATCGAGCAATCCGTGGTTGTAGAAAAACTGAATGAAGAACTTGAGCTCAAACTCTTCCATTTCTTCCAAGCTTGTCGACCAAATCGCCGCGCCCATCGGTAAGATGTAGTGCTGGCTGAAAAAGTCGGAAAATTGATTATCTCGTAGGAAACTGCCAAGGGTAACGTCTGGTGTGAATTCATTGCTTTCAAACTGAGCCTTACACAGCTTGTTGAACTTGAGAATGTCAGACACTAAAGACCAGAACTGAGGTTTGAAGATGTTGCTCCTCTGCGCGAATAACGAATTAATGCTGTGGCCGTTGTATTCAAACTTGGTCGTCGTGTTGTGGACGCTGAAGCTCATCTCAGTCGGTTGCCTTTCGACATCGAGTTGTTCTAGAAGCTGATTGAAATTCGGGTAGGTTCGATCGTTGAATACGATGAAACCTGTATCTATCGAAAACGCCGAGCCTTGATGTTCAATATCAACGGTCGCGGTGTGCCCCCCAACGTAATCATTCTTTTCGAATACTGTTACGTCGTGGTGCTTATCTAATATATGCGCGCAAGTGAGTCCAGAGATACCTGAACCAATAATGGCGATTTTCTTCATTGTTATACCATCCTTGAAGCGAGTTTTTGCCAAACTGGAGTTGGAAGCATTCTTAGTAGCTTCATCAACATGATGAATCGTCTTGGGAAATCAATTTCACTCTTTCCTTGAGCGATACCATTTACGATTCGCTGAGTTGCGGCCTCACTACTAATAATCATAGGCATAGAGAATGTATTTCGCTCGGTTAATGGCGTTTCAACAAAGCCAGGGTGCACAATTGAGACATGAATGTTGTGCGTTGCCAGATCAACCGAAAGTGTTCTGCCTAAGTAGGTGAGAGCTGCCTTTGAAGCGCCATAAGCCTCGGCTCTTGGCAAAGGTAAAAAGCTGGCGCTGGAGCTGACTAAAACCAAACGGCCGCCGGGCTTGATGTTTTTTAACCAAGCTTTAAGGGCGTAGCCAATTGAAATTAGGTTTATGTTGATGACGCGCTCGAATAGCTCGGCATCAAAGTTCACTGGGTCGTCGATGTACTCACAATCACCTGCATTTAAAATCAGCAGGTCGAGCGGCTTGTCTTGGTCGAGTTCTGGAAAGTTGTGGTAATCAGTCAGATCGAAACAGAGCGGTGTAATTGATGAATGCGCGATGTCTGTATCGTGAGAATCAACTAAGGCTTGCAGTTTGTCTGGATTGCGGCCACAAGCAATCACCTGATGCCCTTGCTGAGCGTAATCTTTAGCTAGGGATTGGCCGATACCTGAGGTCGCGCCTGTAATCATAATATGCATTATCGACTCGCTCTCTTTTTGATGGATTTTATCGCGCAGCCCAGTACTGGAATGTGTTCATACAACATAGAACCGACGTCGAGGTAGTCTCTGTGGTAAATCACTTGACCGTCGAGCATCTTGAGATGGCTGTGTCCTTGTACTTCGATTGGCTTTTGCCCATTTAATTGCTTGTGAGCAAACTGCATCGTCCAGTAAACGGAAGCTTCGTCGTTCGCTTCGAAAGTGTGTTCGATATGAAAGTAACAGCTGGTTACTTGGGTGTAGAGGTTCTCGAAGTAGTGCGTAAGCGCCGAAATACCGCTGACATGATGCAGCGGATCTTGGAATTCAATATCAGGGTGATAAACCGTCTTAAGCACGTCGAAATTGTCGGTTCCGAGTTCTCGATACATGTTGAGAAAGTTATCAAGCCATAGAGAGTTATCCATAATATTCACTCTAATTATTTGAAGAAGGCTAAGGCTCTCAATCGTGCTTCTTTATGCTCAACGATGGGTTGCCAGTATTCGCTGTCTATTCCGTTTTTAGCGATAAAGTCATGTGGGAAATGTACATGCTTATCTGGGATATTTTGCAGCTCTGGTATGTACTTACGAATAAAAATTCCTTTTGGATCAAACTTTTCACTCTGAGTGATTGGATTGAAAATTCGGAAGTAAGGTTGAGCATCACAGCCAGTACTTGAAGCCCACTGCCAGCCACCATTGTTGGCGCTAAAGTCTCCGTCGATAAGGTGCGACATAAAGAAACGCTCGCCCCAACGCCAGTCAATAAGCAGGTGCTTGGTTAGGAAGCTTGCCACCACCATTCTTAGTCTGTTGTGCATCCAGCCCGTTTCAACCAGTTGACGCATTGCGGCATCAACCAATGGATATCCTGTTTTTCCTTCGCACCAAGCTTTGAAGCTAGGATGATCGTGATACCAATCTAAACCATTGTATTTTTGCTGAAAGTTAGCACCTTTGACCAGTTTAGGGTGGTGGCACATCAAATGCTTATAAAAATCTCGCCAAATCAATTCATTGAGCCAACAAAAGGCCGGTAATTGCGTATCAAATAACAGATCGGGTTGCTGCTGAATCAATTGAATCGCTAACCAACGTGGGCTCACGGCGCCAATCGCTAAATAAGGTGATAGCCCCGATGTTCCTTTAACTGAGGGAATATCTCTCAGACGTGCGTAGTCGTTGACTTTATTGCCTAAGAAATTGGGGATCACATTGCCCAATACATCTTGGCTTAATGGCCAGCGACTCGAATCAACACGCGGAAAATCGAAATCATAGTCAGCAGAGATGGTTAAGGCTTGTAAGTCGTCAGGAAGCTGTGTTTGTGAACGTTCAGCTGACTCGACAGGAGCTGGACTGCAGATGATGCCTTTCACCTGAACTTCTTTTAACCAAGCGTTCTTAAAGGGCGTAAAGACTTTGAACATCTCGCCTTGTTTGTTGAGAACGCTACCGAGTGGCAGCATAACGTCACAATCGCTGATCTTCAGGTTTAGGCCGCTTGAAATCAGCTTTTTATCGCGAGCTTGTTCATCGACCTCTGGTTCAGAGTTAGCGTAGACGCACTTGGCATCAAGCTGCTGGCACAAATCGATGAGCTGTTTGGATTGGTCGTCAAAGTCGCTAGCTTTCAGGTGAAGCAACGTTATCCCGAATTCAGCGAGCTGGGAATCGAGTTGTTTTAGATGACGATAGATGAAATCAGCTTTGATCGGCGCAAGATGGTGTTGCCGCCACGTTTGAGGCGTTGAAATGAAAACGGCGGTCGTTACGCCGTTTTCAACTGCCGCGACGAGCGCTGGGTTATCGTGAATCCGCAGGTCTCGTCGTATCCATAGTATGTCGCTCAATATCCGTATCTCAGTTTAAGTTCTTGAGGGTGCGGGTTTAGGTAAACCTGTGATTCTAGGTATTCGTTCGGGTATTCCATCAGGTAGTGATTGATCAGTGTCAGTGGCACTAGCAGTGGAACAACGCCCTCTCTGAATGATGCGATCTGGTTGGTCAGCTCTTGCTTGTGAGCGCTACTCAGTTGTTTTTTAAAGTAACCCTGCAAATGATGCAGCGTATTGGCGTGACTGCCTCGATTCGCGTGATGAGACAACGCCGTCATCAAGCCTTCGATGTATTGAGCCGCTAGTTCGTCGATATCTAAATCATTACCCGCTAGCAGTTTGCCTAAGCTTTTGTAACCCTCAACGTGGTGACACATGACTAGATATTTGTGGGCGCTGTGGAACTGAATCAGTTTGTGCTTGGTCACACCTTCATCCACAAGATCGAGCCATTTTTGGTAAGTGAACACTCGAGTCATGAAGTTTTCACGCAAAATGGGATCGTTAAGGCGGCCGTTTTCTTCAACGGGAAGTAACGGGTTGCCGTCCATAATTTGTTGGGTGAACATGCCTATGCCTGTCGATTCAGAGCCGCGACCATGGTGGTGGTACACCTTCACGCGCTCCATGCCGCAGGTTGGGCTTTTTTGACACACAATAAAGCCAGCAATGTGTTGGTTTTTCTTTGAGTAGTTTTGACCGAACTCGATCAGTTCGTTGGTCACATCACCTGAGCCATCAGGGCGAGAAACATGGATGATGTCATCTAGCATTCTTGTTTGACGAATGGTTGGACGAGGGGTTGGAAGACCAACAGCCATCTCTGGGCAAACAGGTTCCAATTCCACGTAGTCTGCTAGGTCGTCTGTACAAAAACGAGAGCGTTTATGACCTGTGTCGAAACGTACTTTGTGTCCAGCAACACATGCACTGATACCGATTTTGATTTTCTTTTCCATTGGCCAACTCCTTTGCTCTTACTCTGAGCTTTTTCTTATAGTTCAACATTGCTAATCGTATTTACAGAGCTGGGTGTGTTTTTACTTTGACACCGTAGTTGTTTTTATTCAGATGTATTGACGATATACAGGATAGCTTTATGCCATCCTGTATATATATAGCCTGCAACTGGGTTAATAGATATATTTTCCAAGTGGATTGAATAGTTGGCTCACACCTTTTGTGAAGTAAAGCGCATCACTTGAAACGGTTAAACAGACACAACCTTCTTTTGTTGCCGGTTGATGAGTGTGATTGCCATCCAACCAGATGAAGTCACCTTTGTTGTAAACGCCCATTTCGTCTTCGAAACTGCCCTCTAGAAGAAGCGTGATCTCGAAGCCTTTGTGGGTGTGGCAAGGCACTTGTCCATCTTTGTCGATGTGCAACAAGCTGGTGTGGTGTGCTTCGTCAGCAAAATCGAGTCTTGCTCGTGAAATTTTGCCTAGGTTCATCCAGTCCTTTCTCGCTACTGAGTTTAGAGCGCGAGGGATTGTGAATGTCGTGTCAGCAACAGTTACTTTCTGAACCTCTGGAGTCACTTCAACAGACTGAGAAGTATCAGCTGTGATTTGCTCTATCGCGTCAAAATCAAAGTCCATGTCGTCCATTGAGAAGCTGTCTAGATCTTCATTTGAGAATACAGGCTCTGCGTCAAAAGCATTATTCGCTGCTACAGCTGTAAGCTGCTTGACTTGTTGTTGGCAGTGTTCACACAGCTCTACATGGCTAGAAACAATCAAAGAAACTGAATCAGCCAACGTGCCATCGACGAAGTCTTTCAAGATTGCCGCGTTTGGGTGATGTTTAATCATGGTCTTGTTCCCCCATGTGAACTTTTAATTTGGCTAAAGCGAGTCTCAGACGTGATTTCACTGTTCCAAGTGGGACGCCAAGTTGCTGAGCGAGTTGCTCTTGAGAGAGCTCTTGAAAGTAAACGCCTTTGACGATGGTTTTCTGAGCGAGAGGCAACTTTTCTATTTGAGTCATTACGTGTCGGCTCATCAAATGGTCACCGAATGGCAAATCTTCGCTTTGAGACTCGGCTACCATCGCATCGATTGGCCAGATATCGTCGGCTATCGTTTGTTCGGCTTTCGCTTTCACTTTGCGCAACATGTCGAATGCTGCATTACGCATTACCGTGTAGACCCAAGTGGTCGCAGCGCCTTTATCTACATTGTAGAGATGTGCTTTCTTCCAAACATTAGTCATCGTGTCTTGAACTAGCTCGTTTGCAGCAGCTTCGCCACCCAACTTACTGATACCAAAACGCTTGATCTTAGGAGCGAAGAACTTGAACAAACAGGTGAACGCCTGCTTGTCTCGGTCTGTACCAACCAACACCAGCCAGCTCGAGAGCTCTGTCGGTACTTTGTTGTCTGTAGGTACTTTGTTATCGGGAATAATGACATGCTCCTTGCCGTTCCCTGAACTTCTGCTTTCCACTTGCATAGTAACTAACCATCATGCGAATTTGATGGGCACTACGTGAAAGGAGAAAGTCGGGATCACTTTAATTTAAATTAATTTCTACTATACAAAATTATAGTGAAGAAAAGTGCTTATTGCCCCGTAATGATTTGATTCAAAAAAGGAACTAGAGACGGAAAACTGGCTGGCTCAGTAAATTCTGTTTTCTTTTCCAGTGGGATAGGCATCATTTCGAGCAATCGCGCACAGATCCATTGTGGGCTCTCAAAATCAGGAGTGGGATAGAGTGTTCTTATCGAATCGTGGTCGCGAAACAACTGAACCAAAAAAGCGGTAAACACGTTAGGCACTTTATATTCATCGGTAGGCCAGTGAGGCAACAAGCTGAACTTACTTTTAATCAGGTCATCATCGTCTCGAAACGACCCATGCAATTGCACCAACTTTTCGCCTTCGACATCAATTTCTAATATCTGGTCGTCCGACATATTGAAGTCGACGATGGTCACCTTTGTTCCCCAAGAGCTGAGATGATCAGAGTTAGATTTGTCTTGAGTGGCGATAATGAAACCATCGCCCTGCGCTGCGTGAGCGACCATCGCGAGATACTTTGGCTCAAAAATGCGCAGTCTTTGTCTGCCTCCCGGTAAAAGGAAGATGGGGAGGGGAAACACAGCGAGCTCCAGAGAAGACTCTACGGGTGTTTCTGGTTCGGCGTCTGTCCGCGTGGTCTTCCTAGGTGAATTCGGCACATAGTACTCCTTAGTTCAGATGTGATTCGAGAAGATATACGCGGGGAGGGTGGTGTTCGATCAATTCGCTTCGGCTTATGTTCGCAAAGGGATAGATATTTTGTTGCACCTGTTCATAAATTCATTGTTTTTACCTTTTCTCATACGCGTCATTAGGTAATATATGAACAAATAGTAAGCGAATGGGTAGTTGCCAGACGATGCTTCTATCTGACGTTCTTCTATACCTAACATCGCATCAAAGGAATGGTCATGATTGTTATTTATGGTATCAAAGAGTGCTTAAATCCAATTAAGTTGCAGCTCTCTAATGTGTTGCAGCAGTGCTTGAACAGTGAAATGGGTTTACCCGATGACAAGCGAGCACATCGGTTTGTGCCATTGGAACGAGATGACTTCTTTTACCCGGAAGGAAGAACAGAAGCCTATACCGTCATTGAGATAAATATGATGGAAGGTCGAGCGGTAAACACCAAAAAGCGTCTAATCAAGAAGATCTTTTCTGAGATTGAAAAGCAGCTCTCTATCTCTCCGATTGATATTGAAATCACCATTAAAGAGCAGCCTTCACATTGTTGGGGTTTTCGAGGGATGACCGGCGATGAAGCTCAAGATCTGAAGTACAAAGTGAACGTCTAGGGTTTAAGCTCTTAACTCTTAACTCTTAACTCTTAACTCTTAACTCTTAACTCTTAACTCTTAACACGTAAGACTTAAGCCAATCTATCGAGTGACGGCTTTGGAATTTGATGCCAAAGCCGTTTTCCTAGTTCTCGACACTAACCTTTAAGCATCTAAGCATCGTCACTCTTTTTTAAATACTGATGCCAATTTTCATTGATCACGTCAAAGTGCTCAACGCAGAACTCTTTTCTGTCTTTCAAATAGTCGTTTTCCACTTCATCGAGCAAGTTCTTATAGGCATCGGGATCGCTGCCATACACCAAGCATAACGTGGAGAAGTAACGCTGCAGGTCGAAACTGTGCTCGTCGATGTATTCCCCCAAGTCGTAATACTCTGGGCGGTCTTCTGACTCGAAAGCGAACATGTCTGCAGCGCTGATAGCAGCGTCGGCCCCATGCTCTACGTAGTTAAGCAGTAGCACGGTTGCTAGGTTATCAACCGCATCTTCTTCTTTACCCAATATGGCAATGTTCTGATCTTCGATATACGCATGCCCAGTCTCGTGTAGCAGGGTGTGCAGCAAGGTATCAATAGCGCCGGTTTGCGCAGATTTCCCATACTCTTTTTCGTATTGGTTCTTCTCAAAGTAATTGAGTGACTCAGCGTAAAAACTGTAAGGGATCAGTACTTGATGGGTTTGTGGATCGTAGAGTGGTCCTTCTTCCCCGCCATATTGAATGGTTAATGGCTTCTCAAACATGAAGAGTTGGTTTGATAGGTCGACCACGGTGTCATTAACGCCACTGCTTTGAATCTCTCGTTTGAGCTGCTCTTCTTCGGTATTTTGCGGTGTAGAGTACTCGACGATTAGGTTACTTTGGGTGGCTTGTTCACTAGATGTATAAGTTGTGGCAAACATTGCACTCAGGGCTAGGCTGCAGGTCAATGTTCGTTTCAATAATGTCATCGGCTATCCTTGTGATTACGTTGCGATTCAGAGTCGTGCTGGGGGTAACAACTCCAAGCTGTGTACCCTGATTTAGTTATTGCGTTAGAGTATAAGTTTAGACGGAATTTTGATGCATCGAGGACTGCAATTTTTGAAGTAGGCGCTATCCTATCAATGAATAATCCGCTTAGAGATTCGCCACAAAGAATAAGCAAGCTGAATGAGCGGTGTCGATGTGATTCGTTTCTATTGGTAATTAACAGATAAATTTCGGTTCAACACAACCCTTGTGCTATACTCCGCGCCCCAATCCGAATTGGCTTGTTTAATCTTAGGAAATTATTATGAGTGTTAAAAACGAACTTCAACAAATTAACAACCGTCTAGACAAGTGTCGCCACAAGTTAGATGCTGCTAAAACTCGTAATGATCGTCCTGTTGTTCGTCAGTTCGAGGAAGAGATTAAGAAGCTAACTAAGAAAATTGCCCAGCTTAAACACAAAGAAAGCTATGATGTGAACCAAGAGCGTAAGTCTCTGGTTGATATGCCATTTAGCCGTGAGATCACTAAGGCTGAGCAAGCGGATATGGGTAAACTTAAAAAGTCTGTTAAAGGACTCGTAATTGTTCACCCGATGACGAAGATCGGTAAAGAACTTCGCATTGAGGTTATGACTGGTTACGCACCGAAAAAATTCTAATTACCAGCGATGGTGATGAAAGAGGAGCTAGAAATAGCTCCTTTTTGCTTTTTTAGGTATTAAGAAAGCAGAGTCAGCGGCATAGATACTCACGCCGTTTTCAACTTTTAGGAGGTGATTGTTGTCACAAATCCTTTTATCTCCTATAAAAGTTAACGTGCTACTAACATGGTACTAAGCGATCGCAGTAATGTGTTCGCTTTTCGAATCCACACTTTCTCTCCAGTTTGTATAAATATAGGTAGAGCAGCACAAATAATTACAGATAAAACTAGACTCATTAGGGAAGATGAGAACGTAAAAAAATAGAGGTTATATGAATCAATTAATTTCAATTGGACCACTAGAATCCTTCCTAATCGCGATTAGTGTTTTGTTTCTAGGTCATTTCGTCAATGCAAAGCTTCCGATTCTCAAAAAGTACAACATTCCAGAGCCCATTGTCGGCGGCTTGATTGTCGCTTTTGCTATTACAGCCCTGCACTTTAACGGCCTTGATCTTGAGTTTTCCTTGCCCCTGCAGAACACGTTTATGTTGATGTTCTTTGCAACGGTCGGTCTTGCGGCGAACTACACGCAGCTGATAAAAGGTGGTGCTAAGGTATTCCTATTCTTAGGGGTAGCGTCGGTTTACATCATTATCCAAAACGGTGTAGGCGTAACCTTAGCTACGGCACTAGGCCTTGAACCCTTGATGGGTTTGATTGCTGGCTCTATCACCCTTTCGGGCGGTCACGGCACAGGCGCGGCTTGGTCTCAAACTCTTGCAGACACGTTTGGCATTGCAAATACGCTAGAAATCGCGATGGCTTCAGCGACCTTTGGTTTGATCATCGGTGGTATTATCGGTAGCCCAGTGGCGCAAAAGCTGATTGATAAAAACCAGCTTGAATCTGAGTACGGCACTGGCACGCAAACACATGAACGCTTCCCTGAACTTGTTACTTACAACGAGTATGAAGAAGACAAAGTGACGGCGAAGAAGGTGATTGAAGTGTTGTTCATCCTTCTTATCTGTATCACGGGTGCGAAGTACCTAGAGCAGTGGGTGGCGACTTTTGAAATTTCTTGGTTGATGATTCCTGACTTCGTTTACGCGTTGTTTATCGGTGTGTTCATCACTAACGTGTTTGAAGTGACTAAGCTGCATAAGACTGACAGCGAAACGGTCGATATTCTTGGTACGGTGTCATTGTCACTGTTCCTAGCAATGGCGCTAATGAGCCTTAAGCTTTGGAACATATTTGACCTTGCGATTCCGTTCTTGGTTATCCTGGCGGTTCAGGCGGTTGTGTTAGGTATCTTCTCTTACTTTGTGACGTTCAAAGTAATGGGTTCTAACTACGACGCAGCGGTTATGGCAGGTGGTCACTGTGGTTTCGGCCTAGGTGCAACACCAACAGCGGTAATGAACATGGGCTCTTTGGTGAACCGTTTTGGTCCTTCACCACAGGCGTTCATGGTGGTGCCAATTGTTGGTGCCTTCTTTATCGATATCGTTAACCTGATTATCCTTCAGGGTTACATCTCGTTTATCGGTTAATGTTCGCCTTTACTTAAACGCAATGTGCTTATCGCACTAAGATGAATACAAGAAAGCCAGTCTGTTGACTGGCTTTTTTTGTTCTTGTTTATCGAGGTTTTCTTGCCTGATACCCCTGCGGTTAGGGCTCTGTCACATCAATAACTAGGGCGTGTTGATCTTTCGAGCTGATTTTTGCAGTGAGTTGCTGGGTATTTATACAAGGCAGAGGCATCGATGTGTAGCTAGCCTACATGAGAAGCCGATAACGCAGTAGAAATGACCAGCAAACGCTGCCCGAAGGGTTCGAGCTGGGCGCCCCCGCAAAAAGCGTTTTACTCTTTGTTGAGGGAGGTTTGCTTAGAATGACTAGGCTACTTCTCCCTCACCGCGATTAAAACGCTTTTGACTAGGCGTCCCCATCCGAACAAAATTTAACCACGAAAGGTCAACACGCCCTAAAGTGTTGTAACGACTTCATCAAGAGCTAGGCGCGCTTTTGGTTTGCCGTAGTTGTAGTCTTCGCCGTCTTTGTGGTAGCCGATAGCTAGCGCTACATCAACAACGTGACCTTCTAGTTCGTCAGCAAACTCTTCGCTGATCATAGCTGCATCTACACCTTCCATAGGTGTTGAAGCGATACCTAGACGAGCTAGTGTGTGCAGTGTGTTACCTAGTGCGATGTAAACTTGAGACTTAGTCCAGTTACCGTTGAAACCTGTTTCGTCTGTGTTCATTTCTGCGAATGCGTAAGCACCTAAGAATTGCTCGTACATTTCAGCTGGTAAGTGACCAGAGCTTACTTCTGTATCAGCACGCTTCGCGAATTTCTCTTTAGTGTACTTAGGATCGTGAGCAAACAGGATCGTGTGTGACGCTTCTTTCGCATGTGGTTGGTTAAACTGGAACATGTTTTCGAAAGTATTGTGGAAGCGTTGTTTTGCTGCGTCACTCTCAATGATGATGAATTTCCAAGGCTGAGAGTTGATAGAAGAAGCTGACAAGCGAAGTGCTTCTTTGATTACTTCCATGTCTTCCGCAGAGATGCGTTTTTCTGCATCGTATTTTTTAGCTGTGTAACGAGTGTTTAGATCAGTAATGATTGGATGAGTCATGTTGAATCCTAATATCTATCAATAATAAATGTTGTAGGGTTTTATGTTCAGTTACGTCAACAATAAACGGATAACCAATTTAAACGAATCTCAATAGATTGAACGTCTAAATAGTTATCGAACATGCCCCAATAAATCGAGTATCTGCGGTAGCTCAAGTCGATGGGTGTAAGATAATAGAAGAATGACTCGGGAAAAATAGCGAACATATCAAATCACTATGGTTAATAATGTCCATAATGATTCAATAAGTGTGATCTTAATGGAGGTGGAATCTCTAGATTCAGTAGCTTAGTACGCTTTGATACCATATTGGCGCAATAATGGCGGAAGTACGCTGTCTAGGTTGGGGATATCTTCTGGCGTGATTTCGATTAAACCAAAACCATGCTCTTCATAGATTTTTCTCGTAGCTTCACGTTTATTTTCGGCGATTGGCGCAGAATCAGTTCCCCAGAACTGGATGTATACTTTGCCACTTGGTAGATAAAAATCGCTGATCACTTCTTTTGATATCGGAAGCGGACGCTCGTACGCATGGACCACTCCTGCCATATAAAGCCAGTTATCAATGATCAGCTCTCCCTTTGATCGAACATAATGCCCGTCTAAGCTTCGGTGCTTCGCCTCAAATTTCTGACGAAAACTGGAGAATGACACATCGGTCGAGTGGCTTTCAGCATCATGCCCTAGGAATTCAACAACAGACTGCTTTAAACGTTTATTGCGAACCAATGAGTCGTGCCATACCACGAATAAGTTTTGAGTCGCTTTGTCTTCTCTTTGTTCACCTCCGGCTTTTAAGCCTGTAGAGGTGACATGCCAACCGTCTTCTTCTTTTGTTATCCAACCAAGCTCGTTGAGCAGTAAGTTGATTTTCTTTGCGCTGAGTTGAAAGGCACTGCCAAGCTGGGTGGCGGTGAGTGTTTTTCCTGAGAATGAGTCCAAATCGATAAGCAGTTTCTCTGGCCAGACAATAAAGACACCAAACTTCTTGTGTTCGACATATTCCCCACCAAAGCTTTCTCCCCGTTCTGTGAGAATCCAACGCTCTTGTGAACGCACTATATAGCCCGCTGTTTTTAGATCGCTAAATAAAGCTTTAGCTTCTATGCCTTTTTGTTTAGCGAGTGCGGATGTGGAAATTTTGTCTGACATAGTCTTTTCTCAAATAGCGGAGTGATCAGCTGATGGGTGTTGGATATATATATGATGCGATAGCGTTGGTAAATACCATATCACATCTATCAATGCTAACTGCAGTTCAGTGGTCTATGTTTTTAGTAGAGCGTTAGGTCTCGTTTTGTATGTTTAGCAAAATGTAGCTCAACCTGTAATTAAATTACATGTATCGCGATTTTGCTCATCTGGGTGCATATTTTATATACGTGACACGATGTTCTTTTAGACGGTTTATATAGATTTTAGATGCTATATTTTATTAAATGTGACTTTAATCACTATTTATTTTTAAGTATTACAAAATAAAATGTGATCTAGATCGTGTGTTGATGATATCTATTCTCATTAATTTGGCTTTGTAATTTAAATTCATGGTGTTTTTGTGATCTAAGGTGTGCTTGTTAACCCGAAAATGTTTTTCGTGTGTGATGGCTATCACGAAAGTTGGGCTAAGGTGCATTTTGGAAATGTTGTGATACATTTTAATCGACTTTTGAGTACACACTTTCGGTCATTTGACCAACCAATACATTACGGGGTTCTACCTATGTTATCACCAGAAGCAAAGATTAAGGTTCAAAACTTTGGTCGTTTCTTATCCAATATGGTAATGCCAAACATCGGCGCATTTATTGCGTGGGGTTTCATTACTGCACTATTCATCCCAACCGGTTGGTGGCCTAACGAAACGTTAGCATCAATGGTTGGCCCTATGATTACATACCTACTGCCACTATTGATTGGTTACACCGGTGGTAAAATGGTTGGTGGTGACCGCGGTGCGGTAGTAGGTGCCATCACGACAATGGGTGTTATCGTTGGTACTGATATCCCAATGTTCATGGGTGCAATGATTGTAGGTCCACTAGGTGGTATCGCAATTAAGAAATTCGATGAAGCTGTTCACGGTAAAGTGAAGAGTGGTTTCGAAATGCTAGTGAACAACTTCTCTGCGGGTATCATCGGCATGATCTGTGCGATCATCGCGTTCATCGTGATTGGTCCTGCGGTTAAGATTCTGTCTGGCGGACTTGCGGCTGGCGTAAACGCAATGGTAGAAGCGGGTGCACTACCTCTAGCATCTATTTTTGTTGAACCTGCGAAAATTCTATTCCTAAATAACGCAATCAACCACGGTATCTTCTCTCCACTAGGTATCCAGCAATCTGAAGAGATGGGTCGCTCTATCTTCTTCCTAATCGAAGCAAACCCAGGTCCTGGTTTTGGTCTTCTACTTGCTTACATGGTGTTTGGTAAAGGTAGCGCGAAGCAATCTGCTGCTGGTGCATCTATCATCCACTTCCTAGGTGGTATCCACGAAATTTACTTCCCTTACGTTCTAATGAACCCACGTCTAATTCTTGCGGTAATCGCAGGTGGTATGGCGGGTGTATTCACTAACGTAATGTTCGATTCTGGCCTTATCTCTCCAGCATCACCAGGCTCTATCTTCGCAATCTTACTGATGACGCCAAAAGGCTCTTACATCGGTGTTGTATTGTCAGTTATCGCAGCAACAGCAGTATCTTTCTTAGTGGCTTCAATTCTGCTTAAAACTTCAGCTCAAGATGACGACGAAGACTCTCTAGAAAAAGCTTCTGCACAAATGAAAGACATGAAAGCGTCTTCTAAAGGTGCAGCAGCAGAAGCAAACGTAAACCTAGCGGATGTAAAAGCAGTTTATGTAGCGTGTGATGCGGGTATGGGTTCAAGTGCAATGGGTGCAGGTCTACTACGTAAGAAAGTAGCAACAGCTGGCCTAGACATTGAAGTAACCAACTACGCAATCAACAACCTACCGGCTGATTCGCAAATCGTTATTACGCATAAAGACCTAACAGACCGTGCTCGTAGCACTGTGCCAGGTGCGATGCATATGTCTCTAAGCAACTTCCTAGACGGCGGCGTATACGACCAACTAGTTGCCGAGCTTGTCGATGCTCAAAGTGGTGAAGCGAAAGTAGAAGCTCCGGCTCCTGCAGCAGCTCCAGCGCAAGAAGGCAACAAGCTTGCACTCACTGACGACAGCATCTTCCTTGGCCTTAAAGCGACTCAAAAAGAAGACGCAATCAAGTTTGCTGGCGAACAATTAGTAAAACTTGGCAACGTATCACCAGAATACGTAGATGGCATGTTTGCTCGTGAAGAGCTTGTGTCTACTTACCTAGGTGAGTCTATCGCAGTACCACACGGCACAATCGAAGCGAAACAGTACGTACAAAAAACCGGCATCGTTTTCTGTCAGTACCCTGAAGGTATTCAGTGGGGCGAAGATGAAGATGATATCGCGAAGATGGTTATCGGTATTGCCGCACAAGGCGATGAGCACAACATGGTGCTGATGGCTATTACCAATTCACTCGATGATGAAGAAGCTGTGGAATGCCTACAGAACACAACAAACCCTGCTGATGTTCTACGTATTCTCAACGGAAACTAAAAAGCTCTAGTCAAGCTCCTGAGTGAAGGAGGCCGGTATCCCCCTACTGGCCTCATTTTCGGTCTTAATCTTTCTAACAAGATTCAGTCTGAATAGCTTACAGCTTAATGCCTAGGGCACATCGTCAAGGCATGTTGTTGAGCAGTTAGCTATCTAGATTCAAATATTTATAAGGTCAAAATTATGAAAGCGTTACATTTTGGTGCAGGTAATATCGGTCGTGGTTTCATTGGTAAGCTTCTTTCTGATGCTGGTATGAAGGTTACGTTTGCTGACGTAAATGAAACGGTTGTAAATGCGTTAATTGAACGCCAAGAATACCCAGTTAAGATTGTTGGCGAAGAGTGTGTTGTCGAAGTTGTTAAGAACGTGACAGCAGTAAACTCAGCGACAAGCGCAGTAGTAGATTGCATTGCTGAGTCTGATCTTGTGACGACTGCAGTGGGCCCTACGGTTCTTAAAATCATCTCTAAGTCTATCGCTCAAGGCATTGAAAAGCGTGCAGCAGCAAACAACACTGCACCAATGAACATCATCGCGGCAGAGAACATGGTTCGCGGTACTAGCCAATTAAAAGCAGCCGTGTTAGAGCACCTTTCTGATGAAATGAAAGCGTTCACTGAAGAGCACATTGGCTTTGTTGATTCTGCGGTTGACCGTATTGTTCCACCGGCAGAAGCGGGCGAAACAGATCCTCTAGCGGTAACGGTTGAAACGTTCAGCGAGTGGATCGTAGATCAAACACAATTCAAAGGTGAGATTCCAAACATCCCAGGAATGGAATGCACTGATAACCTAATGGCTTTCGTAGAGCGTAAACTGTTCACGCTAAACACAGGTCACTTGGTAACGGCATACTTTGGTGTGCTTGCAGGTCATGAGACTATTAAAGACTCTATCGAAGATGACGTAATCCGCGCTGAAGTAACAGCGACGATGGAAGAGAGTGGTGCGGTTCTGATTAAGCGTTACGGCTTTGATCCAGAAGCACACGCTGCCTACATCCAAAAGATTCTAGGTCGTTTTGCTAACCCGTTCCTACGTGATGAAGTAGACCGCGTTGGTCGTCAGCCAATTCGTAAACTGAGCCCGCAAGACCGCCTAGTTAAGCCTCTAAACGGTACATTAGAGTACGGCCTACCGAATGCTCACCTAGTAAAAGCAATCGCTGCTGCGTTCCATTACAAGAACGAAGACGACCCACAAGCGGTTGAACTTCAAGCAATGTTCGCAGAAAAAGGCTTTGCTGAGACATTAGCGCATTATTCTGAGCTGAATAGTGACTCAGAAGTTGTTAAACTAGCGGAAGAAGCTTATCTAGCATTGAAATGATAAACCATCAAAGTGCCACACCAGTGGCACTTTCTTATTGTCGAGCCGTTATGCCAATACAAACAAGCCATGAAACTGAATTACTCGAAGCCCTTTCGGAAGCTGAGAGTGCTAGCGCCTGCCTAATGGCTGCTTATGATGCATTGGACGACACGGTAGATGCCGTATTAAAAAACATCTTTAAGAAAGACGACACTGCAATTAAGTTCGTTGTCGAGCCACTTCTCAACAGTGGTGGGCCGTTAGGCGAGATCATGATTCGTGCTAAGTTGCTACTCGGACTTGGCGTGATCAGTAAAGAACTCTACGACGATCTAGAGGTTTTCGTTACCTTGAAAGAGTGGGCGAAAATACAGGGTGAAGACACCAGCTTTACAGAAGTTGATGTGATATTTGAGCTCAACAAGGTGCACGCGATTCAGCGTATTATGCCTATCGAATATGACGCGGAGATGGTGGAAACGATGTCTGGCCCAATGCTTGAAATGTTCTTGGGGCGACATAATCAAAAGGTGAAGTCGACGATCGTATTAGCTATCACTGACATTATCACTACCCTATGCCGAGATAACGCGCTGAGCTCTTAGCTCTAGTTTGCAGCTCTGCTTATCTTGTTTCACATCCTACATAACTTGTAGCTGTTCGTTCGTTTCAATACAAAGATTAAAATGATGGCGGTTTCTCTCGTTGGAGAAATCGCTTTGTTGTTTTTGTGCTTCTAAAAAATATCCGAAATATCTTCCCATTAAATACAAAAGCAGCAGGCACAAAAAAAGCCACATTCAGTGGCTTTTTCTATTCAAGACGCTCTCTTTATAAAAACGCCCTGCTATTCAAGACTATAGGAATTATAGGTCTTGGATGTTCTCAGCTTCTAGCTCTTGGAAGTAGCGTAGAGTCTTAACTTTTAGCTCTTGTTGAGCTGGCTCATCAGCAACGATGATAGCTTTACGGTGCATCTGTAGAGCTGTAACAGTCCACATGTGGTTTACAGAACCTTCGATAGCCATTTGAAGCGCTTGAGCTTTGTTGTGGCCTAGAGAAAGGATCATCACTTCTTCTGCATCTAGAAGAGTCGCAACACCGATAGTTAGTGCGTATTTAGGAACTTGGTTGATGTCGCCATCGAAGAAACGAGAGTTCGCGATACGAGTGTCTTCAGTCAACGTTTTGATACGAGTGCGTGAAGATAGAGAAGAACCTGGTTCGTTGAATGCGATGTGACCGTCGATGCCTACGCCGCCCATGAACAGGTTGATTTTGCCGTATGAACGGATTTTCTCTTCGTATGCTGCACAGTGAGCATCGATATCTTCAGCTTTGCCGTCTAGCAGGTTGATGTTTTCTGCTTGGATATCAACGTGGTTGAAGAAGTTCTCGTGCATGAATGTGCGGTAAGACTCTGGGTGGTTAGGGTCGATGCCAACGTACTCATCCATGTTGAATGTTACAACGTGCTTGAAGCTAACTTCGCCAGCTTTGTAAAGTTCAATTAGCTCAGCGTAAGTAGTTAGAGGTGTGCTACCAGTAGGAAGACCTAGTACAAATGGACGCTCAGCCGTTGGAGCGAACTTGTTGATTGAATCTGCGATATGACGAGCAGCCCATTTACCTACTTTAGCTTTGTTGCTTAATGGAATAAGTCTCATTGATTTTGCCCCTAGAAATAAAATTTTATAGTGTTCTGAAACATTAATTCGCATTATAAAATAAGTTATCCAGTTCCGCTATTGTTTTAGGTCAAGTTTTTGCTTTTTTCGTCGTAACTGTGACTGGAACTCTCAAAATTGCACAATTATTGTATGGATATTTGGTGGCGTTAAACAAGATTAATACGTTTGTCATATACAGCAATGTTGATCTAATTCAGCACCTGAAAGGGTTGGTGTGTTTCTATGCCTTGATACGATTATTGCAATAATGGCATCGCTCGAACCATTGACGAATTTTGGTGCATTAACGTGTTTCGAGTATAAACAAGCGTTGAGCGTATAGTTGAAACTAGAAAAATAATGATGGCAATGGAGCGCTATCGTGATAAAAGACAGGGGCAGGATGAAGAACGATGAATCTCAGTGGGATGAATACCCATAAGATTGAACGAGAGCTGTGTTTTAGTCACGCTATCGCTATGAATTGTATATAAATATTGGTAAAAATGGATAGGTTGGCTAAACTTACCAATTACAAAGAAGATGTGTGTTTGAAGGCAAAAAAAAGCCCAAAGTGATGAGGTATCACTTTGAGCGATTTTACTAATCTTCTAACACTAACTCACTTTCGTATTCTTCCCTAGATACGTCGCCGCGTTTGCAGCCGTTTAGGGTGTGAAAGCGACGGCGTCCACGAGCCAGTTGAATGTACTTCAACCAAACACGCTCTAACTTGGACTTTGCCTTATGAGGGTGAGACAACACTTTAATGAAGTGTTTTTCTTCTGCATTGATTGGTGCTAGTTCACCAGTTTCAAGTGCAAGCATAGTGTCACCAAACAAGGTTAGGATTTCCTCTTCTGAAAGAGTAAAATCACCCGACTTAGCGAACCCTCTCGGGAATTTAATGGTGTCATAAAAACGTTTTTTTCCGTGTCGGAATTCGGTCTCAGACATATCAGCCTCAGTAATGTGGTTAGATAGAAATTAGTGTTTATTGCTCACGCGAAAATATTGTTAAAAGGCTAAAATAGGAAACAAAATGTTTTTGCCTTTACGATAAACAATCCTAGACCGGCTAGTTAGCAGATTTATTACAGAGATGTATTTGATGGATGTGAAAGTATTTAGAACCTTTCTTGAGGTTGCAAGGGTGCGCCATTTTGGGCGTGCAGCTGAAAACTTGTATTTAACACAAGCGGCGGTGAGTGCGCGGATCAAACAGCTTGAAGGCTATTTTGATACTCAGCTCTTCATTCGTGACCGCAATAACATCAAACTCACATCTTCCGGTGAACGTTTGATTGGTTATGCCGAAGTGATGGTGTCCACCCTACAACAAGCCAAATTTGAGCTGTCGTTAGAGAGTGGTAAAGCCTTGCAGTTAACGCTGGGCGGCACGCCGAATATTTGGGATGCGTATCTGCAAAACTGTTTAAGTGTGGTAACCGACTCTTTTGGTGGTTACGGCTTTATGGCAGAGGTGATGGGGCGCGAGCAACTGAACCGTAATTTGTTAGAACGAACCTTAGATATGGCTTTCGCGTTCGATCAGATCAAAGCAGAAGAGCTGAACTGTAAAAAAGTCGCTGACTTGGTTTTGGTGTTGGTATCAACGCAGCAAGATGATCTGGAATCTGTATTTCAACATAAGTATGTTTATGTGGATTGGGGAACGCGCTTTGGTTCTGAACACGCAGAACGTCACCCTAAAGTGCCAGCACCGTACCTACGTACCTCTACAGCCCGTATCGCCCTCGATTTCATTTTAGAGAAAGGCGGCAGTGCGTATCTTCCGGTGTCTCTAGTCGAACCTTTTATCGATTCGGGTCAGCTGCACAAGGTGAAAGGGGTTGAAGACTGGTATCTCCCAATTTATCTGAGCTACCGTAAAAGCAGTACCTCGGTTGATGCGATCATGCAGGTTGAGAAGTTGGTTAATGAGATTGACCCATCGACGGCTTACACATTGCAGCAAGCCGCTGAACAAGCACCTGAGTAACGGCATTCGCGGTAAGCAGTGGCTTTGCTGATTAGATTCAATAAAAAATGGCTCCCAACTAATTGTATAGTTGGGAGCCATTTTTGTTTTAAACCAGAAATGTACTTCTTTTCGGAACTAGAGATCGTTTCTAATTCCATAAATATCGTTTAAGCCTGGTATGTGTAGCCTTTATTAAAAGCCCTATAGGTTCATTCATAGACAGAACCTTAAGCACTAAGCTCAGCGTAAATTCCGTCTAACGTAATGT